>NZ_JAQIBL010000216.1 GCF_027859075.1 Oceanispirochaeta sp.
CCTATAAAGGATATGAAATCAATAATCATCTTCGGCCCCTGGGCAATTCCGGGTAGGGAAGCCATGGTTCCTAAAGCTATAAGGATAATAGGAATTATAATGGGAGAAAAAGACATATAAGTTCCCGGCAGTTTTCCATATCTGGATTCAATCGTTTTCTCTTCGGTTTCCAGGTCATAAATGAGAGCCTCTTCGTTATCTATGTCTTCCTGAAGTTTTACTTTTTTACCGATATATCCGGCCCAGATAATACCTGCTGCCAGGGGGAATAGAGAAATCAAAAGTCCAAACAGGATGACCAGCCCCAGACTGTTTTCAAGTCCCAGATTCGCCGCGGCTGCGATAGGTCCCGGAGTGGGAGGTACAAGGGTATGAGACGCATAGAGGCCTGTTGCCAGAGCAATGCTCATCATCGTTGCCGATACATGGGCTTTTTTTGTAACTGATTTTCTTAAGGCTGATAAAATAATGTATCCCGAGTCACAAAATACAGGAATAGAAACAAACCATCCAATAATGCTCATGGCCAATTCCGGCCTTTTGGGACCGGTTGCTTTTAATATTGTATCCGCCATTTTTATGGCAGCCCCGGATTTTTCCAGAAATACCCCTATGATTGTTCCCAGAGCAATGACAATCCCAATGTAGGCTAGAATCCTGCCGAAACCAGCATTGATTGTGGGAATGATATCCATCATTTCAAACTGTCCTAAAAGAGACGCTCCCAGTCCAACATAGAGTGCTGAAAAAATCAAAGCAATAAAAGGGTGAATATTAAAAACAGAAGTAGCTATAACGATAAGTATAATTGATGAAGTAAATAGCAATATCATTAATAGATCCATATGATAATCCCCTGTTTTTATGAATTTCGATTTCCTCTTCAAGCAATCTGAGTTAGTAATGTTATCATAGTTTGATCAAATGACATAAAAAATGAAAAAATTACAAATAAAAAAAGGAGAGCGAAATATTTTGCTCTCCTTTTTTTATTGTGAATAATTATTCTTGTCTTACAAAAGGAACAAAGAAAGTATAAAGACCACAGTAATACTGACAATTCCCTGTATCAGGGTGGCTACAGTCATTGACTTATAGGCTGTTTTTACATCCATCCCTGTAAACTGTGCCACGACCCAGAAATAAGAGTCATTCGCATGGGAGACAGTCATGGCTCCGGCACCGATACTCATAACGGTCAGAACAGCTCCCATGGTGGATCCGAGTCCCAGTGATCCAAGGAGAGGAGCCATAAGAGCAGAAGTTGTAACAAGAGCTGTTGTGGATGAACCTTGAGCTGTTTTCAGCGCCGCGGCAATGAAAAATGGTACAAGGATTCCAACACTCCATCCGCTCATGGACTGACCAAGAAACTCAGCAATGGGTGTTGCCTTGATGATGGCACCGAAAGCTCCACCGGCACCGGTGATCAGGATGATGGGTCCGGCAATTTTGATGCCTTCACCAATCCATTTCATCAGAACTTCTTCATTCAGTTTGGGGGCCAGACCAAGAGCAAAAACAAGGCCCACAAGGAGTGCCATCATAGGTTTTCCAAAAAACTTAAAGAGATTGGCAATAAAACCAGTTCCCATCAGGTCTCCGGGAAAAGAGGCAATGGTTCCCATGGCAATCAATAAAATGGGAATAAGAATAGGGGCAAAGGCCATGAATGTGGAAGGCAGTTTGCCGTATGTCTTTTCAATCACTTCTTCTTCAAGTTCAAGACCATTTTTGAAATACTCTTCATTGTCCAGATCTTCCTGAATCGTGATTTTTCCGCCAATGTATTTAGCCCAGAGAAAACCGGCAAACATTGCGAAAATTGACACAAAAACACCAACAAGAATAACTAGTCCGAGACTGTCTTCCAGTCCAAGATTTCCGGCAGCAGCGATGGGGCCTGGAGTAGGAGGTACCAGTGTATGGGATGCATACAGACCTGTTGCCAGAGCGACACTCATCATCGTGGCGGACACTTTTGCTTTTCTGGTCACAGATTTACGTAAAGCCGAAAGAATGACATAACCTGAGTCACAGAAAACAGGGATAGAAACAAACCAGCCGATAATACTCATGGCAAGACCGGGACGTTTAGGACCCACCATCCTGAGGATTGTATCTGCCATTTTAACAGCAGCTCCTGATTTTTCAAGAAACACTCCGATAATGGTTCCCAGAACTATGACAATCCCTATATAAGCCAGTATCCCGCCAAAGCCGTTTCTTAAAGTAGTTTCTACCGCCATGACATCAAACTGACCCAGTGCAGATGCTCCCAGACCGACAAATAGAGCCGCAAAAAGCAGGGCAATAAAAGGGTGCAGTTTAAAGACGGATGTTGCTATAACCATTAGGACGACAGATACAACAAGTAATAAAATCATAATCAAACCCATATTGATAAAACCTCCAAAACGTTTTTTCTGTAGTACAGGTAGGTCTAAATTGATGCAAATAATCCGATAATCGATGATTATACAGGAAAAGTCTTCATATCTGTACTACAGGTTGATGTTATCATGAGTTTTTAAATAATGCAAAAAAAAATTATATTTTTTAAACAGCATAGTTTTGGTCATTTATGAAAACCCTTTGGCTCAGAGCTGTTTTTTAGATTATGGATGTGATTTTAGATTGGGAAGGGGGTTAGAGAGTGCTGGACAGCCAGGGGTTCCAGCGTTTTTTATCGGTAATTGTACCTGCCTCTTTCGGCTCAATGTAATTCGTTATTCTCAAATGTCTGACAGTATATAATGTGGCCAGTTCCAGATCATTTTCTTTGATACTCTTATAGATCCGTTTATGTTCGAGGACTATCTCTTCCAGACTGAGAATATAAAATTCATTTCTGGAAATATTCTGCAGCAGATCCCAAATCAGCAAGTTGATCGTATGAAGCAGTAGATTCCCTGAAAGATGGGAAATGGCTGTATGGAAATCTCTATCCAGGTAAAAAAAAGTTTCTTTGTTATGTTCTTCTTTCACCATGGATTTAATGGCCCTATCAAGGGGCTCATATTCATTGTCTGCATGTTTTTTCAGACAGAGTTCCAGACTTAATTTTTCAAGAGCACATCTTATTTCCAATACTTCCTTTAAATTGCCCGTGTTGAATTTTAAAGTGGGAAGAATGGCATTGAGCAGCTTATCCATGCTCTGCTCTGCAACATAGGAACCGCCGCCTTTTTTCCTGAAAACCAATCCTATGGCTGATAATTTTTCCAGGGCAGCACGAACCGGCCCGCGTGAGACACTGTACTTGTTGCACAGCTCTGATTCGGAGGGCAGTTTATCTCCCGGTTTGAGATCACCCTTAACAATCTTTCTCTCAAGATAATCGTAAATAACCGTACTTTTGGATTCCATCATAGATAGAATACATGGAATGAACTTAGATTTACAAGATCTATCAAAAGAGAGGCTTTAATCTTGGGGGATTGAGTTGACTAAACGAATATATATGAATAAAATTGAATACAGAGGTTCGTTATGGCTAAAACAATAACAATGCGTGTAGATGATGATACATATCAGCTTATAAAGACTGCAGCATTTGGAGATATAAGATCTCTTTCAAAATTCATAGAATATGGAACCCTTGCATTTCTTACTGAGGAGAG
>NZ_JAQIBL010000217.1 GCF_027859075.1 Oceanispirochaeta sp.
AATATTTATGGATATACATATATATATTTATAGACTTTAATCTATAATACTGTTTATCTCAAAAAAAGGTTTACAGTGAGGACATATTGCAAGACAAATTAGATGCCGCACCTGAAAAATTTGAAACACAAAATGTTATAATTGTTTCATTGACCCATCTTATCCATGATACTTTTGGTGCTTTTCTAGCGCCTCTTTTACCCCTGCTCATCGGGAAATTGGGTATCAGTATCTTCCAGGCAGGGGTTCTGGATATTGCTAGAAAGGTGCCTTCTCTGTTCAATCCACTCATCGGTATTCTGGCTGATAAAATCTATGTACGCTATTTTATTATTATTGCCCCGGTGGTGACAACAGTGATTATGAGCCTTTTGGGCTTGTCTCCCAACTATGTTGTTTTATTACTTCTTGTCTTTGTTTCCGGGATTGCCTCTGCTTTTTTTCATGTCCCCAGCCCGGCGCTGATCAAATCTTTATCCCATAATCAGGTGGGGCGGGGTATGAGTTATTATATGCTGGGAGGTGAGTTCGCCAGAACTCTGGGGCCCCTTGTCATTCTGGGTGCTGTTTCCGTCTGGGGATTGGAAGGAACTTATAAATTGATACCCTTCGGTTTGCTGGCCTCGGTTATACTCTTTGTTAGGCTCAGAAATATCACTGCTGAAAAAAGGGAGAATAAAGAGGAATACAGTGGAATCAAGGAGACTTTGATTCAGTTGGTTCCCTTCTTTCTTTCTATTGCGGGTATGATTTTTTTCAGAGCCGCGATGAAATCCGCTCTGACCATCTATCTCCCTACATACTTAACGAGTAAAGGTTCCTCACTCTGGCTGGCGGGAATATCACTTTCGGCTTTACAGCTTTCAGGAGCAGTGGGAACATATTTTGCCGGCATTCTCTCCGATAAAATTGGCAGAAAAAATGTGCTCCTCTATGTTGCCATTGTCAATCCTGTTCTTATGTGGCTCCTTGTCACTCTACAGGGTGTATATCTGATTCCCATATTGATTATTTCCGGTTTCTTTCTGTTTGCACCAGGACCTGTTCTCCTGGCTCTTGTTCATGATATCGATACAAAACACGGCTCCATGATAAATGGTATTTATATGTCCCTGGATTTTTTATTCGGTTCTCTCATGGTTCTGCTTGTCGGTTATTCTGCTGATAAACTGGGAATGGACCTTACATATAAATTGACGGCCTATGTTTCTTTAGGATCCATTCCCTTTATATTGTTTTTGAAATCAACAAAAAAAACTCTAACTTCCCAGGATCGATAGAGGGCGGGATCAACCCTGAGCCAAGTCCATCAGTTCTTCAATTCCCGGAATCAGGGATTCCACATAATGCTGCAGATCGGGTATCTGCTTTTGGGGAAAGCGGAAACCGATGGCCCCCGGGTGACCTCCGCCATTTTCGATGCCGAACTTTTTAAGGATCAGCCTGAGATCCAGATCCTTATAGGATTGGCTCCGCCGGATGCGTAACTGGATAAGATCAGAATCCTTTTTGTCGTCATAATAGGCCACCAGGCTGAGCAAGCGGCTGGTCTCCGCCAGAGAATCAGCGGTGTACCGGGCCACAGTTACGATGGTTTCATGATCAAAGTTCTCTCTCATCCGTGTTATCACATCCCTGGGAATGATCACCGTACCGATTTTGGGGGAGATCTCCACCTTTTGTTTCATCATCAGATTAAAGCATTCATCTTCCTGCCTGGATAGCTGCTGCAGACCGTTAAAAACCTCATTCATGGTAGAGAAATTACTGGAATTTTTACGGGTAATGGAACTGAGGAGTTCGCTGAACATGGTACTGAAGAGCTTATAAAACCATCTCTCTCTTCTGGTCTTCAGGTATTTCCCCATTTGAGAGTCGCCGATGATGCCAGTCAGTACGGCGAGAACAAAATTGCGTGAAAAAATCTCCTGAATGTTAAAGTTTTTGATGAGATCTTCACGATTGTTCAGTTTGAAAGCCATCATACCTACCAGCTCGCTGGCTGAGGAGGCCTCGTCTACAAAACAGTACCCCGGGTCACCGCTATAGGCACTATCGGCTCCCAGATGATGATCAATCTCGATCTTTATAACATCTTCATTATTGAAGAGTTCATCTATCCAGGGGAAGACTTCTTTCATTTCCGGCTTGGGTGTGTCCATTATAAATACGGTGGAGATGCTGACAGGCAATTCCTCGGTATTCTGCAGGATATTTATGGCATTATAACGACAAATGTTGAGCAGATACTGGTAGTTTTCATTAATTTTGCCGGGAATCATCAGATAAGCCGGTTTTGAAAACTTGTTGATAAGAAGACTGATGGCAATCATGGAAGATATGCAGTCTTCATCCGGGTTTTGATGACCCATCACCAGAAAAGAATCGCGCTGGGCAATGGCATCCAGGATATTGTTAATGATTGTATTTCTTTCTTTAATTCTGCTTAATTTTGACTTGGTCAAAGCTCTCCCTCCTTGATCCATCCAGAGCCTTACTGTATCGCGTCCCGATTCCTTTGCCTGGTAGAGGGCTTTGTCGGCAAAGTCCTTCAGACCTTCAGGAGAGTTCCCATGATCGGGAAAACAGGCGATGCCAATGCTGGCTGTCACTGTTTTCAGTTCCCCTCCCAGATCTTTCAGCAGGTTAATGGTTCGGAGCTCCCGGTTCAGGAGGGCACAGAGTTCAAGGGCCTTCTCTCCCGGTGTATTCCGAAGAAGGAAAGTGAACTCATCCCCGCCGTAACGGGCCAGAATATCTTCTTTTCTAAATATTTTTCTATAAATGGCAATGACTTCCAGAAGAACTTTATCCCCCATTTCCTGGCCGTAGAGCTTGTTGAGAGTCCCAAAATGATCCAGATCAATCATGATCACTGAGAGTGTCTGCTTTAAAGTCCCGGCTTCTGACAGCTGCTCCTCCATGGATTCATCGAGAAACCTTCGGTTGTAAAGACCGGTAAAATCATCGGTGATGGCTCTTACCCGGGCCTGCTCGCCCCATGTGACCATTTCAGAGATAAAGGCTCCCGTATTTTTTAAACGGAAGGTGACGGTGTTCAGCATGTGATGCATGATCGAGATACCCGATACGGGGTTGGTCTTTATAAATTCATAAAAATTAGAGGCCTTCAAGCTGAGGACCGTGGTATCGCACTTCGGTATGCATGTGGCCGATCTTGCAGCGCTGTCGAATATGGACATCTCACCCAGAAAATTGCCTTCCTTAATTTCCGCAATTTCAATGATTTCACCGCTGGGAGTATTCACTAATATGGAAACTGAGCCAGACAGGACAATATACATGACCTCGCCTTTATCTCCTTCATTAAAGAGAACCTGGCCTTCACGGTAGGTTTCCTCAGTCATATGAGAGTAGAGAGCCATCAATTCTTCATGGGCCAGAGTTGAGAGTATTTTGATCGATCCCAGAACGTCCATTGTGGCTTGTGAATATTTGAGAGGAGGTTTTTTTTTCATTCTGTATCCTGATTGTCTTCGGGGAAAAGAATCAAATTCCCTCCCTGGGTTCTGCCCTTAAGAGGAAGCTCATGAGTGTTGAATACGAGGGTTTCCGGGTCCGATGCATGGTCGGGAAAGAGAGAAATTCCCACACTGGCGGTCAATTGAAACTTCACGCCCCCGATGACTTCGCTCACATCCAGTTGATTCAGGAAATCCCGTATCCCCAGACCTGCCTCATAGGCTTCTTTCCTGCTGGCTCCCATCAGCAGAACAGCCATAGCATTTCCCTTATACCGTACGGTTCTGCTGTCATCTCCAATGAAGTCTCTCAGCAGCCTGGCCATCATTTTAAGAACCAGATCACCGATTTCATGGCCGTAGTTGTCGTTTAAATCCTTAAAGTTATCCGGTTTTGAAATGATGAGTGCAAATTGATTGCCGTTGTTGATAAATTTTCTTATCTTTTCCAAAAGATAAGTCTGATTGAATATTCCTGTCAATTTATCCCTGTAAACTTGTTTTTTCAGTTCCTGCATCAGAGGAGAGTTTTCTTTTATAAGAGAGTTGGCACTGCGTATTCTTTCCGCAATGTTGACCAGAATCTTATGGAGTATCCGGGCAGAAATTTCGGGGAGTTCTTTAAGTATCTCCTCAAAACTGGTGCCGGATTTTGGAAACACCAGCAAGCGGGTTTCACCCGATGCGACGGCGGAGGCTACTCTGTTTGTTTCTGTAAACATATCCAGTTCACCAAAGCAGTTTCCCTGAATAAAACGGGCAAAATCAATGACAGGTCCGTATTCTTCCTGTTTCTGAACAACAACTTCACCCGATTCGACGATGTACAGGGCATTTCCCGGTTCCCCTGTCTTAAATACGGTTTCACCCGGCTGGTATATTCGAAATTCACTGTTTTTGGCTATGACTCTTAACTCATGAGTCTGGAGAGAGGAGAATATATCTGTTTGCTTAAGAAGTACTGGTTTTGTAAAGGCCAGTTTTTTTGTCATTACAGCTCCTGGAAATCACTTTAATAATGATTGATTGTACAATTATAATTCTTATATGTGCAGAAAGAAAGCTGTTTTGAGAAAGAAAGTCAGGCTGAAGTGTTCAGAAAAAGTTTTACTTTCTCCTGATAAGCAGGAAGGATTGTATTGAATGGCTTTTGAATATGGGCTATGTTTCCCCGAACCCAAATACTATTAAATATTTTCACAGGAATTAAATATATGCCCTTTATCGCTTCCGGAAAAACTCCCTTGAATCCCCTCGAAATCCTGAAAAGCCGTTTTAAACATACCGCTTTTCAGGGAGATCAGGAAAAAATCATAAACCGCCTACTCTCAGGAAAGGATCATCACTGTCTCGTGTTGATGCCCACCGGCGGGGGTAAATCTCTGTGTTATCAGCTAACCGCACTCTGCCTGCCCGGGAAAACCCTGGTTATCAGTCCCCTCATATCCCTGATGAAAGATCAGGTGGATGCCCTGAGGAAGAAGGGAATCGAGGCTTCTTTTATCAATTCCACAGTCTCTAAAGGGGACAGGGAAAAACGGCTGGAAGAGTTTGTATACGGGAAAACCAAGATTTTCTATGTGACGCCGGAGCGGTTCAAAAAAGCCGAATTCATGGAAAAAGTTAAGCGGGTGGAACTCTCCCTTCTGGCAGTCGATGAGGCTCATTGCATCTCGGCCTGGGGCAACGATTTCAGGCCCGATTTCAGCCGTATCGGAGAGTACCGGAAGAGTCTCGGAAACCCTCTGACCATTGCTCTGACCGCAACAGCGACTGTGGATGTGCAGGAGGATATCCTTCGTGTTCTTCAATTGGATGAGTCTTCCGTTAAGACATTCAACCAGGGCATTCAAAGACCCAATCTTCATCTGGAAGCCGAAGAAGTGGTAGATGATGAGATGAAACTGGAACGGATGGTCGGGATCATCGCCCGTATCCCCGGTAGTGGTATCATTTATTTTTCACTGATCAAAACCTTGGAAACATTCTCTGCCTTGCTGGACCAATTGGGAATTACACATCTGGTGTATCATGGAAAACTGGATCAATCCCAGAGGAAGAGGGTTCAGAATACCTTTATGAAGGGATCTGAACTGGTTCTGGCGACCAATGCCTTCGGGATGGGGATCGATAAAAAGGATATCCGTTTCATTGTGCATGCAGAAATTCCGGGGAGTCTTGAATCCTACTATCAGGAGATCGGCCGGGCAGGGCGGGATGGTCAGGACTCACTGTGTTCCCTGTTTTATAACCAGGATGATTTGATGATTCATATGGATTTTATAAAATGGTCCAACCCGGAGCCCTCTTTTTATCAGAAGCTGTTTCAATTTTTGGAAAAGGAGATCGAAAAAGCTAATATTTTCGGCCTGGAATACCTGAGAGAGCAGCTGGTTTACAAAAACCGATACGATTTCCGCCTTGATACCGCCCTGGGATTGTTGGAGCGCCATGGGGTCACATCCGGGTCTATTGACGATAAAAACCTGAAACTCACAGCATCCCTGCCCGAGTCCCTGATTGATGAATCGGTGCATGAAAAACATATAAACCATGACAGGCAGAAGCTTTTAGGAATTGTGAATTACTTCCGTACCGATTCCTGCCGGTTTTCCTTTCTTGAAGAGTATTTTGGCATTACCAGTGCACACCGCTGCCGGAATTGTGACAACTGCTGATCCTTTCTCTCATTCTTTGACAATTCGATAGAATAGGCTTAAAACAAATTAAATAGAATGATCGTGCAAGATAGAACGGACACGATTAAATTAATAAGCCAGGAAGGGTCAGCCATGAAAGAATACGATATCGTGGTTATCGGAGCCGGTTCGGGTGGCATCACAGCGGCTGTCACGGCTGCCGGATTCAGAAAGAAAGTATTGCTCATAGATAAAAGCAAACCCGGGGGAGAGTGTACCTGGTCAGGTTGTATTCCCAGTAAGGCCCTGATTCATGAGGCCAAAAAAATAAATACCATCAGAAAAACCATAAAGGATTTTCCCTACGATAGTAAAGAGGCCCTCGATCATGTCCATCGGGTAAGAGAGACGGTCTACTCCCATGAAACACCTGAGTCCCTGTCAAAATCCGGGATCGAATACCTTCAGGGAAGAGCCAGTTTCAAGGATTCCAGGACATTGCTGGTGGGTAATCAGGAGGTCAAGGGTAAAAAATACATCATCTCTACAGGGTCCTCCCCCTTTGTGCCACCCCTTGAGGGACTCGATTCTGTTTCTTATCTCACAAATGAAAGTGTTTTTGAGCTGGAAAGACTCCCCGATAGCCTCATTATACTGGGGGGTGGTCCCATCGGGATCGAACTGGCCCAGGCTGCTTCAAGGTTGGGGACCAGGGTGCAGATTGTCGAGATGATGCCCGAACTTATCTCTGGAGAAGAGATCTTTGTTTCTCATGCCATCGGGAAGCAGCTGGAGTCTGAGGGCGTTCAGCTGCATCTGGGGGCCAGGGCGACCCGCATTTCCGGAAAGGACAATAGAATCTCTCTTGTCTATGAAAAAGAGGGTCTCGAGCTGACAATTGAAGCGGATTCCCTGTTGGTTGCCATCGGCCGGAGACCCAATTTGGAGGATCTGGAACTGGATCAGGCCGGGATCAGGTACAACCGCAAAGGTATTGAAGTCAATTCCCGACTGCAGACTACACAAGCCCATATTTATGCCATTGGAGATGTGGTCGGTCCCTACCTTTTCTCCCATATGGCCAATGCCCAGGGGATACTGGCGACTCAGAATGCCATTCTTCCCTTCAAGAGGAAGATCAATTATGATCAGGCAGCCTGGGTCACATTCACCGAACCTGAGATAGCCCGGACGGGGATGACAGAAACCGAAGCCAGGAAAGCCCGGGGCGATAAGATCCGGGTTTATGAATATGATTTCAATGAGCTGGACCGGGCCATGACCATAGGCCCGACTAATGAAAAGATGAAGGTCATCCTGGACCGCAAAGGGAAGCTTCTGGGGCTCTCTATTCTGGCCGATAGGGCAGGTGAATTGTTGGGTGAGGCACTGCTTCTCAAGTCCCGTGGAATCAATTTTGCCAGGCTGGGTTCTGTCGTGCATCCCTATCCCGGCTACAGCGATGTGTTTTCGAAGATTGGTAAGAGAGTCATGGTGGATAATCTTTTGAACCACCCTGTGGTAAAACTCTTCAGAAAGAAGTAAAAACCACGATAAAGCAGAAAGAAGAGGTGTGAAATTGAAATATTTTATTATTGCAGCATCATTAATGACCCTGTTGATTTTAATGATGGCGGTAAAGAATGCAAGGACTCCCCAGGGGTTGGGTGTGAATGAAGGGCAACTGGCTGCTCTGCCCGGGACGCCTAATGCCGTTTCCAGTCAAACCGGGGATACTGAAAAGAGGGTCGACCCTTTTCCATTCAAAGGCGATATAAAAGAGACAAAGCGTATGATTAAACAGGCATTGCAGGACTATGGAAATATCGAAATTGAAGCGGAAACAGACAGCTACATTCATGCGGTCAGTACGACCCGGAAGATGAAGTATCATGATGACCTGGAGTTCTATTTCGATGAAAAAGACCAGGTCGTTCACTTTCGCTCGGCATCCAGGGTCGGGAAATCAGACCTGGGCTTGAACAGTGACCGGTATAATCATTTGATGGAATCCTACAAACAGCAACAGTAGCATCGAGGCCTTAGAATCGATCCTCCCGGTACTCTCTGAGAGCCAGGGGAGGTGATAAGATTTCCCTCCATAGGATGGCTTTTCTGAGGACCGACAATCTGTCAGTACTTTCAGTCTTCGATTCAACAAGAGGTAGAGCCTTCCCGGAAACAGGCAGCGGGGGGCGGTTCCATGAGGGGAGGGTGCTTTCGTACCCATGCACTGTCCTCTGGAGGACTCGCTGTGAGTCCGCACTCATATTGAATGGTCTTTCTGAAGAGTCTGCAAGGGGTGGTTTTGAACCCGGAATTGCTTTGTTTTTCATATTCATTTTAGTGGATACCGCTATTTTTCTGATGAGCGGATTGAAAATGAAGAGGATGACCAGAGCCAGAGAAATCAGACTGAATATGATATCACCCGCAGTCATGGCTTTTTACCTGACTCTCCGTCTTTCATATCACCCCCAATGCTGTTGCGCATGGTTGTATCTGCCTGAATATTTTGAATACGGTAGTAATCCATGATGCCCAGATGTCCATTCCGGAATGATTCAGATATAGCTTTTGGAATTTCCACTTCCGCCAGGACAACCTTGGCTCTGTTTTCCTGTATTTCAGCCAGCATTTCCTGCTCTCTGGCCTTGGCTGCGGCACGCCTCTGTTCCGCTACTGCCTGAAAACGCCGCATATCCGCTTCGGCCTGATCCGCCTGGAGTTTAGCACCGATATTGGAACCCACATCTATATCGGCGATATCAATGGAAAGGATCTCAAAGGCTGTTCCCGCATCCAGCCCCTTGGCCAGAACGGTTTTGGATATGTTGTCTGGGTTTTCCAGCACATCCTTGTAGGTTGCAGCCGATCCTATGGTCGTGACGATCCCTTCTCCCACACGGGCGATGATGGTCTCTTCCGTCGCACCACCAATGAGGCGTGCCAGGTTGGTACGAACAGTCACACGGGCCTTGGCCATCAATTGTATGCCGTCCTTTGCCACCGCCGATATGGACTCCTTTCCCTTGTCCGGATTCGGGCAGTCAATGACTTTGGGATTGACACAGGTTTTAACAGCTTCTAATACGTCTCTTCCTGCCAGATCAATGGCTGCCGCTTTTGAAAAGGACAGATCAAGGTTTGCTTTATTGGCAGCGATGAGGGCCCGGCTGACCCGAATGATATCACCTCCAGCCAGGAGATGGGTCTCCAGCAGATCTGAATTCATATTCAGACCGGCTTTTACCAGCATGATGCGGCTTTCAACAACGACTTTTGATTTTACCTTCCTGATCCACATGCCGATGATCCGGTTCATTTTCACTGGAGCCCCGGACAATAAGGCTCTGAACCAGAGTCCGAAAAAAAAGACAAAAATCATCAGGACTATGAGACAGAAAACAGCAATAACAATATACAGAGCAATAAACATACTAACCTCTCTTGACTACAAGGCGCAGTCCCTCATTGTGGATTACAATCAAGGGTGAATCCATTTCGAGATATTCCCCTTCTGTCTGGACAATATAAACTGTTCCCCTGATTTCGGCCTTTCCCACTGGCCTTAAGTCTGTCAATGCCAGTGCCTTCTCACCAATGGTTATGTGGGAATGTTTCTGTGGTTCGTGCTCCGTCAGGACTGGAGGGGTCTCTTTCAATATAAGACGGTTGAAGAGCCTGGAATGGGGAAGGAAGATCATAAGGACAGCAATGAGTGGGATGGCACCCATCAGGCTTAAGGAGACATAGAAGAGGTTTTGTCTGAATAGATCCCACTGCCAGGAGTATTCGGGTATGACAAAATCCTGCCGGGCAAGAACAAGAGACACAAGGATAAGAATGATTCCGGTGATACCGGTTATCCCGAAACCGGGAATGATGAATACTTCAATAAGCAGCAATATGATGCCCATCAGAAAAAGCAGCAGTTCCAGAGAACCCAGGTTTCCGATCAATGTGCTGGAGATGAAGACCAGGACAAAACAGACCAGGGCGATGGTTCCGGGAATCCCGAATCCCGGACTGGTCACCTCCATATACAGGGCCACAATTCCGACCATTATCAGAAGGCTGGCCACGGCAGCACTGCTTAAAAATGCAACGATCCAGTCTGAAGTTGTTTTCTCAAGAATGCTTACAGAAGATTGTGTGATAGAAAGGGCATCATACAGGCTCTCCCTTCCCGATACCGTGGCGGAGGACATTCCATATTTCTCCATTTCTCCTGCGGTTAGAGTCAGGAGTTTTCCCTCGGCGCACACCATTTTACCTTTCTCCAACTCTCCCATGTCTTCGGGAGTCAGAAGGCGGATGCCCTCCGTCGTTTTGACCTCAAAGAGTTCAATGTCCGGGTCTACCATGGCCAGGGCTATGGATCTGGAGTATCCGTTCTTCTCTGCCAGGGCAGCCATCTGACCCCGCACGGCGCTGACCACCTTTTCTTCGGCCATGACCATGCCTTCGGCTGTTTGATACACAGGAGCGGCCGCCCCGATCGATGTTCCGGAATCCATGTAGATACTGTCACAGGAAAAGGATATCAAGGCACCTGCTGACCAGCTGACACCCGTTCCTTCCGATCCGGAAGGAATATAAGCCACCGTATGAGCCCACTGAATAGACCCTATGAGTGAGGTGATTTCCAGGGCCGAATCGACCCTCCCGCCAAAGGTGTTCAATTCAAAAATGATGAGGGGAGAATTATCTTCTTTCGCTTTAAGGATGCTTCGTTTTAGATATATAGACAGAAACGGATCGATCTCTTCTTTGACAGGAATCAGATACACCGGCCCGTCCGGTAGAGACTCCGGAAGGACAGAGGGGATAGATGAGAATAGAAATACAAAAAGAAAAGTAAGAAAGAAGTATTTTCCTAACATACAAATCCTCTACCTAGTAATAATAATAGAGGAGAGTCTCTCTGTCAAAAAAAGCTTTTAAAATGTATTATCCTCATTCTGATTAAGGACTTATCTGCTCCACTTTTTCTACCTCTGCTGTTGTAATGAGGGTATCGACGGCTAGTAGGAATTCTTCTTTTTCCGCTTCATCAAAATCAAGAAGCTTGACCAGCCTGGACATAAAGGGTTTGACAAAGTGTTCCATCCTCTGCTGCTTCTTCTCATACTCTGTTTTGTTATCCAGGATCATCACCTCAACCGGAGAGGGGTCCGAATACTGACCAATCCTCTGGAATCCCAGCTTGTAATACATGGCGACCTGCTTCTGGTCATCGGCAAAGACATCCAGAAAAAGACTCTCCGTCTTCTGAATCCTGGCATAAAGGTAGGCCAGGGTCATGAGGCCCAGGGGGATGATGCTGCCCCGCTCATCCTTCAATACGGCCAGACGGTCAATCTCGGCACATCTTTTTCCTTCTACCATATGATTGAGTTCAAAGTGGTTCTCAATAGGCAGATGATCCAGCATCTGGGTGGTGATACAGGATACGGTCCCAACGGGCTGTAATCCCTTGTACGCCAGAATATGGTAGGCTTTTTCGTCAATCTTCCGCCTGATCGTCTCTTCTCTGTATCCCATCTCTCCCACCAGAATTTTCCTCTGAATGAAGAAGACATCCTCTCTTTCTATTGCATTCTTCACATTGACAAAACGTATCTTCCATTTGTCAGAGGATTCTATCGGCAGGGAGACAGCGATTTCAGTACCGTGCTTATACTCACTGTTGATGTGTATTCTTCCCCCCATTCCTGTGAGTATCTGGTGGGTGATACTGAGCCCCAGACCTGTCCCCCGGCCTGCTTCCTTGGTGGTATAAAAGGGGTCGAAAATCTCTTCCATATGCTCTTTTTCAATGCCGATTCCCGTATCTTTGATGCTCACCCTGGCACTGAATCCAGACTTACCGCTCTGTAGGGTGAGGGTGCCCCCTGAAGGCATGGATTGTACCGCATTGACTATCAGATTCATAAAAACCTGCTGTAATCCATTCTGGTTGACCTCAATGGCGGGCAGCTCTTCCAGATCCTTCACAACGGTGATCTGGGAAAAATCCATACCCCTCTGGGCCAGACGCAGTGAGTTTTCCAACACCATATTGATATCGATGGCACCTGTTTCTCCCTTCTCTTTACGGGAGTAGGTTGTCAGATCCTTAATCACCGCCGCCGCGGTTTCAGAGTATTGAATAATGTCTGTGGTAAATTCATAGAGCTGAGAGGCCGGGTCCAGCATATCTTTCATAATTTCTGCAGTTCCCAGGATTCCACCCAGAGGATTGTTTATCTCATGGGCAATTCCAGAGGCGAGTGTTCCGATGCCTGCCAGTTTTTCGGATTGAACCAGCTCAGCCTGCAATTTCTTCTGCTGAGTAATGTCCTGAAAAAATTCAAGGAACAGCTTGTCTTCATGAGCCGGGACCGCAATGGGGTAAAAATGCACATCGAAGATCATTTTATTCTGCTCTCTTATCTGCTCAACCGCAAAGGGGAGTTGGGTATGGAGGCAGTCCTGAGCCATGCATTTAGGACAGGGCTTCTCCCTCTGAAAGAAGACCCGGTAGCATTTTTTACCCACCAGATCATCATAATGTGCATGAAAGTATTTGGTTGCAGCAAAATTGACCATGATAATGTTGTAGTTGATATCCTGAATGGAGATAGGAGTGGTGATTCCGTCAAAAAAGGCTTCCAGCTTATTCCGGCTTACCGTCAGTTCGCTGTTCAGGTTCTGGAGTCTGAGCTGCTGGTTTTTCAGTCTTTCAAAGGAGATGGCATTTTCCAGGGTCACCGAGCATTGTCCCCTGAGAATTTCCAGGGTGTCCCGTTCCATCTGATTAAAATAGGCTCTCTCTTCTCTCTCACCCAGGAGAATATATCCATTAGTCCGGTTGTTGAATTTCAGGGGGAGAACCAAGCTGGGTTTCAGAGACAGAGCTGTTTCTGACAGAGTGAAATTCAGGGTGGGATAGATCATCTGCTCTAACAGACTCTGACTCCTGTCTGCCATCAGTTTCTCAACAGAATCTTCTCCCTCAGGTTCGAAGGGTACGCTTTGGTTCAAGGTGATTCCCAGACCCTGCCAGCCAAATATCTGATAAGTCCTGGAAGAATAATCCAGAACCAGCATGGCCGACCAGTTCAGGTTGTAGGAAGCACTGATTTTTTTAGTGGTCAGTTCACCCAGAATATTCATATCAACGATGGAGTTCAAACTGTCTGAAAAACTTCGGAGATCCTGAAAGGAGCTTAAGCTCTTACCCAGGAACAGCTTTTCCATGATGGATCGGGTTCCCTTTCGGACGGGCTGGAATATGACTGCCGACAGGATTCCCAGCAGGAGAGAGACGCCAAAGGTCGACTGGATCGTGATGATCTCTTTCGCTAGAGACAGAATCCATAAAACGGCAAAGAAGATGGTACTGCTGATCATGGCCAGTATAAAAAAAAGTATGCCGTTTAAGACCAGGGACGAGTAATTTAAAAGTCTGTAATTATAGATGGAATAGAAAATGAATATTGCGTTGACTGTTGTTCCCATAATGTCGATGGGATACTTGCCCAGAGGCTCATACAAATTCACCAGGACACTCACTAAAAGGATTCCCACACCATAGATGGGATACATCAGTTTACGCTGAAGCATCTTGTTATTGGCCTTGCGTAACTCCGTAGTCAGATGAATCAAGGCGAAAATTAGAAAAAGATAACTCAGGGAGTAGGCCAGGATGGCCCCATCCGCCAGTCTATAATTGAATCCATTTTGGTCAAACCAGGCTTTTTCCACAATTTTACCTGAGAAATTCAAATACAGGAGCAATAAATATATAAAGTAACCCAGGTAGAGGGGCAGGGTCATTTTTCTCTTGCCCGAATTGGTCAAATCCAGAAGGGCATGAAATGTGGTGATGGGGACACCAAGCATCCCTATCATCATAAATCTGTTCCAGAACAGGGGAGTGTAAATCCCTGTGTTGGCATGCATGGCAAAGGACCCGAAGCTCCAGACGGTCATCATAAACATATAAAGATTAAAGGAATGCATGACCTGGTCTTTACGAGCCTGGTTGAGACCAAAGACTGTAAAAATAATATACAGAATACAGCTCATCCCGGGAATCAATGTCGAAATATTCAATACCATGCTGCAGAATGCCCCTCAGATCAAGTCTTCACTCAATGCTTCTATTTATTACTTGTTGATTGATTTTGTGGAATTATATCATTATACCAGTAATATGATATATCTTTTATTTTCAACCTTGGCATTTCTTTGTCTTCTGGTTTCTGATTATTTTCAAATCTCCCAAAAACGTCTTGTGGTCATTCCCTTTTCAATCGCCGGATACGGAGGGATTGTTCTTGTCATAATCGCCATGACCATCAGATACTGGGTCCCGACCGAATCGGTCTCCTTCCTTCTACTCAAATGTTTCCTTGTGTTTCTCAGTCTGGCGGCCCTTGTATATATACTGTTTGTAGAAATTCCTCTTTCACCTCAGATTCAGGAAAGCTCAGAAAGGTTTGTAGTCAACACTGGAACTTACGCACTGGTGAGGCATCCGGCATTTTATCCTTTTATACTGATTCTTGTTTCTTTGTCCTTCCTTGCCTGGGACAGGGCATTTATTCAATATTCCCTCTATTTGATTCTTCTTGATTTTCTACTGATTCTCGTAGAAGATCTATTTGTATTTCCAGGAATTTTTGCGAACTATGATATATATAAAAGCAAAGTTCCTTTTCTGATTCCCAGGAAATTACGAACGTAGGCGGGTTGGGCATGGAAAAAAGCATATTTAACAGAATATTTATCGTTGATGATGACCAGTCTATTCGCAAAGTCCTGCGGATCCAGCTTGAAAACGCTGGTTATAATATTCATATTGCCCAGTCGGGAGAAGAAGCTCTCCAAGTGCTGCAAAATAATCTATTCAAACCTGACTGCATTCTTTCCGACATCAGGATGCCTGGTATGAGCGGTCTTGATCTACTTCCTCTGTTCAAAGAGAAACTGCCTCTTGTCCCAGTCATCATGCTCACGGCACATACCGATCTTGACACAGGTCTTTCCGCCATGAGGCTCGGTTCCTTCGATTACATCACAAAACCAGTGAGAAAACAGGAACTTCTTGAAACCATTAAAAAGGCACTTCAGTACAGGGCTGTCTTATTTGAAAATGAACGCTTAACCAGGGAAAGCAAACAATACCAGGAGACTCTGGAGCAAAGTGTGCGAGACAGGACAAAAGAACTGTTTAAGGCATACCAGACCCTCAAGGATACAAACCTGGCCACAGTCCGGGTCCTGGCGGAAACAATCGAAGCCAAAGACCCCTATACCCGGGGTCATTGCAACAGGGTCAGATTGTTCTCCAGAGAAACGGCTCTGCATTACGGTCTGGAATCAGAAAAGATTGAGATTCTGGAATATGGTGCCCTTCTTCATGACATTGGAAAAATCGGCATACCCGAGAGTCTGCTTCATAAACAGAGACCACTGAATCACGATGAGAAATTTGCTTTCGAAGAGCATCCGACCATCGGTGAGAACATACTTAAATTGGTTGACTTCTTTACCCCCTGCCTCGACATTGTCAGGCATCACCATGAGTGGTTCGATGGAACGGGATACCCCGACAGGATCAAAGGACCAGAAACTGAGTTCCTTACAAAGATTGTTCAGGTCACCGATGCTTATGACGCTATGACTTCAAACAGACCCTACAGATCGGCCCTGCCGGTAGAATCGGCTCTGGACGAGCTGAAACAGGGGAGGGGAATACAGTTTGATCCTGAGATTGTGGATCTATTTGTCGATGAAAAAATTTATCTGATTTGTCTCGAGGCCGTTTAATCTACTCATCCATGGCTTCTATTCTTAGAATCCCTACTTTGTTCAATATCACACAATAATGGTTCAATTCTTCCAGTTCCTGGTTTACATTGTTTTTCAGACTCATGACAAGATGGATTTTGTATACTCTATTCCCTTTAATCTTAATTTTTTTCATATTTTCAAGATGATAAAAAATATCCTTCGGGTCATCCATTTCCTTAAGCCAGTCATCAATATTCAAACGTATAATTTCGGTGACACTATTCAGACGGGAATGGTTCTTCATCAGCTTTCTGGCATTCAGGCGTATAGTTCGTTTATAGAAAATGACATCTTCTTCCGGAAGAATGGAGCGGAAGGGATTCTGCCTGATGTAACGGGAACTGAAGATGTTGTCCGGGATGGTTGATGCTTTTTCAAATCTGGCGATTCCTCTGGAGACACCCACACGTTTTTCCAATGACTGATCAAATAGAATAGATCGTTGATCTGATGTCAGCTGAGGAAGAAGTTTTTTGAATACCTCCCTGAGCATTTCTTTAATACGATCTTTAAATATATAGGCCAATACAATGATCAGTATCCATGGTGTGCTGTTGGGGATAAATATTTTTCCGGCTAGTATTGTTATCAATACTGCAAAGATCATAGCAACACCAGCTGCAATCCCTGCCAGAATATGTCCTACTCTCAAAGGAGCTCTGCTGTCTTCGTTTGTCATATACATGGCCGATTGTGACCACTTTTTAAGAAAACTTTCCCTATAGGCCAGTCTTTCACCTGAGTGAGTATCCTCTTTATTGTTCAGATACTGATAATCCATCCGGGTTCTGTATTCAGTCTCGCTCATCGTGATTTTCTCGTAGGCTTTGAGAAGATGTTCTGATGATTCCATCACTTGTGTATGGGAAAATAGACTATTGAGGGAACGCTCTGTGGCAATACTGATGGCTTCATCTGCCCATGCCAGAGCCTTTCTCTGTACTTCACCTATCCGCGGATTGATAAACAGGGCATGGAGTTTCCTGAAGTCTTTCAGGAAACTCTGAACTTCATCCAGAAACTGCTTGATTTTACGGGAACACATATTGTCCCTGTTCTGTTTCTGTATCTCAATCCCCAGGAGTTCTATCGTTTTTTCAAGCTCTGCTCTGTATATATTTGTCAGTACCTGGAGTTCATAAAGGAGTATGTCTTTCTTATGAGACTGTTCAATTTCTGTCATTTCAAGGTATTGCCTGATCCTCACAAGAGGACTGAGATCGCAATTCCGGTCAATGAGGGAGGTAAGTGAGAGCCCCGGGGTGGAGTATCTTGTATAGATTTTTATTGTGTTGATAAATCTTTCAACCCCGATCCTTTTTTCTGTGACATTGAGTTGGTTGGGAAAGAAAAAATAGAAGCTCATATCATAGCGTGTTAAACCGGACTCATCGAGGAGGGGGTATACGGATTTCAATTCCAGATGATGCCTGCTGTGAACTTTAAGTGAACAATTATACTC
>NZ_JAQIBL010000218.1 GCF_027859075.1 Oceanispirochaeta sp.
GATGGGGTGACTCAATCGGGATTGGGAATGAAAATGACACCCCTGGGATGGGGGGATGAAGGGGCACGGCAATTCCTCTTAAAAACATTGGACAAGAATCCTGAACTCTCTTCTACTGATCTTTCCAGAGCCCTGGTCAGGGAGAGTGTCAAGCACGATGTGTATTCTCCCCGGGATGATATAACCTGCGGCTCCCTGTATTTCAGAAAACCCCGACAGCTCATGATCGCCACAGGGGCTCCCTATGATATGAACCGGGACCGTCCCCTGGCCGGGATGATCAATGGATTTGAAGGTCGAACAATCATTGCCGGAGGGACCACCGCCAATATCATCGCCCGTGAGCTGGGTCGGAGCATCAACGTGAATCTTGGCAGTCAGACCGATACCATACCTCCCTGTTCTACCATGGAAGGAGTGAACCTTGTTACCGAGGGCATCATCACCATGAGCCGGGTTTGTGAGTATCTAAACAAGAAGCATGAGCCGGGCATCGGCCCGGGAGACCCGGCAGAAGAGATTGTGAAAGAGATGATCAATTCGGATGTGATTCAATTTATGGTCGGGACCAGGATAAATGAGTCTCATCAGGATCCTAATATGCCTGTGGCCCTGGAGATTCGGAGGAATTTGATTAAAAGCATTGCCGATTGTCTCAAAAACAACTATTTCAAAGAAGTTCTTATCAAAACTATTTAAATATGAATTATAATATGAACTATGAATAAACGGGAAAAACTCATTGATGAAATTTCAGCTTTGATGACGGAACTGGAGAATCAGGACCTGGTCTTCCTGAAAGAGCAGGCAGGTGTTCTCGATTATAATCGGAAGGTCCGTCTGAAGCGGGAAGCACAGCCGGAATCCGGCGGATCAGAGGCGGATAAGGGGGCTTTTACGGTGAAAAACTCAGCCACCGAGCTTCAGGAAGTCAGGATTGAACAGACTGAACGGGCCAAATTTTTCCATATATGCGTCGGAAAGGTCCGCTTATTTATGGATTCCAGTGAAATCCGGGCTCTATTCCAGATCGCATCCGCCGCCGGTTCCCCGGAGGAAGCCGGTCCGCGCCTGTTCCGGTGGTTTAAAAAAGAACGCAGCGATGTTCTCTCGGAGGTGTATATCCCCGACGGGAAGAGCCCGGTACTGAAAGATCTGTACCAGGCTCTACTGGAGAGCTTTACATCCGCCTCTTGAAGACAGAATCAGTCCTGGCAGATCTGGATGACTTCCTCATACAAGGACCTCCTGTTTATCCCTGAGGGCCAGCTGCTGTGCCACTTCTTCTGTAACAGAATCCAGAGTCGCCCTGTGAATCTTTTTATCACCGATGGTGACCGTCGGCCCATGGCTGCAGTTTTCACTGCAGAAGGTGGCCTTCAATTCAATTTTATTCTTCCAGTCTTCCTGATTCATTTTCTGAGTCATGCCGGAGAGGATCTCCTGTGAACCTCTGAGGAAACAGCTTGTCCCCACACAGACATTGATCTCAACGGGGGTCATGTGATCAGAACTGATGAGTTCCATGGGGGTATTATCAATCCTCTTCCGGCTCTGATAATGAGTGTGAACCAGGGCGTGGGCTTCGGGACTTCCAGGTTTTCCGCCCAGAACCTTTTCATAGATCCTCTGGATATAGGGATTCACTTCAGGGCAGTGTATGGGGGTGATTTTCCCTGCTTCTTTCAGGGCTGCAGTCCTATTTTTGAGGATATCCTTGTCATAAGAAACGGGCTGTCCGGCTCCGGCTACACAACCGCCGGGACAGGCCATGACTTCCACAATGTCATAACTCACATTCCCTGCGGCCATTTTCTGAATAAGGGTCTCAGCATTTTTCATTCCTGAAACCACAGCCATTCTGATATCGAGATTGTCCTCTTTGAGAATCACTTCTTTCCAGCACTCCTTCTCTTCCGGAACAAAGGAGGTCAGGTCCTCCCCGTTGAGGGCTCTGGAGGCATAACGGGCTACGGCTTCGGAGACTCCCTGAGTGCTGCCGAATCCAAGACCGGATTCAGAGTATAGGCCAAAGGGGAGATCTGCAGACGAAGGGGCCAGATCAGAGAAGCGAATTCCCGCTTCTTTGATCATCTTACCCAACTCCTGGGTCGTGAGAACATAGTCGACCAGGGGGACAGCATCCCGGTTCAATTCGGGTCTTGTCTTTTCAAATTTCTTGGCCGTACAGGGCATGATGGAGACCATGATGATATCTTTTTCACCCTTTTGTTCTGTTTTTGTGAGCAGCTTTTTAGCCAGAGAACCCACCATTCCCTGGGGAGACATGCAGCTGGACAGATGGGGAATCAGTTCAGGATGGAACTGCTCGGCATACTTGACCCAGCCGGGGCAGCAGGAGGTGAAGAGAGGCAGGTTTTCTCCCGTCTTTGACCGTTCCAGAAATTCATGGGTTTCTTCCAGGACCGTAAGATCCGCTCCAAAGGATGTGTCATAGACTTCTTTGAATCCCAGATACTTCAGTGCACTCATGATTTTCCCGAGGGTGACTGAGGATTCGGGGAGGTTAAACATTTCACCGATTGAGGCACGGACCGCAGGAGCTATCTGGGCGACTACGGATTTATTCTGATCAGCCAGGGCTGTCCATACCTCTTCTATTTCGCTCCTGGGAACAATGGCTCCTGTGGGACAGACCGCCGCACACTGACCGCAGTTGATACAATCCACCTGGGCGAGACTTTTATTGAAGGCCGGCGTCACGACGACATCTTCACCCCGGTAGGCAAAGTCGATCGCACCGACTCCCTGTATTTCATGGCAGTAGCGGACACAGTCACCGCAAAGCACACATTTGTCAGGGTTTCGGATCAGACTGGTGGAGAGCAGGTCGGGCTGACGGTGTTCTCTGGTTTTTTTATAGGGGATCTCTTTCACTCCCAGATCGCAGGCCAGCTCTTTCAGCTTGCAGGCACTGGATTTCTCGCATGTGGTACAGCTGTTATCATGGTTGGCCAGAAGCAGTTCGATCAGAGTTTTTCGCATTTTTCTGAGTTTGGGGGTATGGGTTTGAATCACCATTCCGTCTCTGGGAGGGGTCGAGCAACTGGTGTCAATGCCGCGACCTTCAATATCCACAATGCAAAGACGGCAGGCGCCATATACACTCAACTCCGAATGATAACAGAAGGTGGGCATTTCCACTCCTGACTTCCGTATGAGGGCCAGGAGGTTTTTTTCTCCTTCCATGGGAACTGTCTTTCCATTGATTGTTATGCTTCCTTTCTGATTCACGCTCTTCCTCCAACACTGATGGCTTCAAAACGGCAGGTTTCCACGCAGGCTCCGCAGCGGATACATTTTTGCTCGTCTATGATATGGGCTTCTTTCCTGTTCCCCGATATGGCCTCTACAGGGCAGACTCTGACACAGGCGGTACAACCCCTGCAGGAATCGGCGAGAATTTGATAGCTCACCAGATCTTTACAATTTCCAGTGGGGCAGTTCTTGTCTATATGGGCCTCCCATTCCTCTTTGAACTGTTTCATCGCCGACAGAACGGGTGAGGGGGCCGATTTACCAAGGCCGCAGAGGGATGTTTCCTGAACCGTCTCACAGAGCTCCTCTAAGAGGAGCAACGTTTTTTTCGTCCCCCGACCCTGGGTGACATCATCGATCAATTCCAGTATCTGCCGTGTTCCTTCCCGGCAGGGAACGCATTTGCCGCAACTTTCAGACTGGGTAAACTTCATAAAGAACCGGGCGATCTGCACCATACAGGTGCTCTTGTTCATGACAACCAGGCCGCCCGAACCGACCATGGCACCCACAGTTTTCAGTGAATCAAAATCAAGGGGGATATCCAGATGCTCTTCGATCAGGCAGCCGCCTGAAGGCCCTCCGATCTGAACAGCCTTGAAGTCATCATTGTCGATTTCACCCTTGCTGTTGAGGACACCCCCTCCGATATTGAAGATGATTTCTTTTAAGGTTGTTCCGAAGGGAACCTCGATCAGGCCGGTGTTGGCCACATGTCCTGTTAAAGCAAAGGTCTTGGTTCCGGGAGATCCGGGGGTGCCTGTTTTTTTGTAGGCCTCTGCCCCCATTCTGACAATCAGAGGGACAGCGGCGAGGGTCTCAACGTTGTTTACCACAGTGGGCATTCCCCATAATCCCTTTTCAGCTGTCCGGGGAGGTTTGACCCGGGGCATGCCCCGGCGTCCCATGATGCTTTCTGTCATGGCACTGGCTTCTCCGCAGACGAAGGCTCCTGCTCCTTCCATCACATGGATGTCAAAGCTGAATTCTGAACCGAAGATATGCTTCCCCAGGTAATTGCTTTTCCGGGCCTCCAGGATTGCTTTTTTTATCCGCTCGACAGCCAGAGGGTACTCCATGCGCACATAGACCTGCCCTTCTGTTCCTCCGCAGGCTTTGGCGGCGATGATCATCCCTTCGAGGATGCTGTGAGGATTTCCCTCCATGACACTCCGGTCCATAAAGGCACCGGGGTCGCCTTCATCTCCGTTACAGATGATGTATTTGGCATGGGCATCCTGTTTGAGAGCCAGTTCCCATTTTCGTCCAGTGCTGAATCCGCCTCCGCCGCGGCCTCTGAGACCTGCATTTTTAATCAAGTTGCAGACATCCATGGGATCTTTATGAAGGACCATCTCTCTGGCCGCAGTATAACCATCGGTATAGATGTAGTTGCTGATGTCTTCGGGATCAATATCACCGCAGGACTTAATCACCGTCCGGCTCTGTCTTTTATAAAAAGGGATCTCTTCATGGTTCCGGCAGGAAACTCCTGAACTGGGCTCCACATAGAGAAGTTCCTCGATGATTTCTCCCGACAGAATGGTACGTTCAATAATATCCCGGGCATTGTCGGGTTTGACTTTGATATACAGGATGTTCTCGGGCTCTATGGTCACTAGAGGTCCTACCTGGCAGAATCCCTGGCATCCGCTTTTACTTATCAGGACGGGTTTCTCTTCTCCGTAGGGAACCTCTTCTTTCAAAGTCAGAGTCAGGGGAAGGCCTTTCTCCTCTATGATGGAGGCCAGGGCGTTGTACACATCCATGGCTCCATTGGCGATGCAGCCGGTTCCCGCACAGATGACAATTCTATGGGAGAGGTTGCTCTTTTGTTTGGCGTAATCTTCTTTTATTTTTTCCAGTACGAGGGTTTTCATATGATACTCCTGTGCTACCGGCGCTGATTTGCAGCCCCGGTATTGCTTTCATTCAGGCCTAAGGGCCTCCATTGCTTTGTATTCGGATATGAGTTTTTTCATCCGCTGTTTTGATACCTGTCCAAAGACTTTCTCGTTGATGACCACTGCCGGCGCCAGACCGCAGGCTCCCAGGCAGGAAACGGTTTCCAGGGTGAACAGAAGGTCTTCTGTGGTATGATTTTTTTCGGTCAACTTCAGCTCTCTTTGTATTGTTTCGATCAGTCCGGAGGAGCCTTTGACGTGACAGGCTGTGCCGTCACAGACCTTGATGATGTATTTCCCTTTGGGTTCCAGGGAGAAATGGCTGTAGAAGGTGGCAATGCCGAACACACGGGCCGGGGAGGTACCCAGGCTGGTGGCTACAAAGGTCATGATTTCTTCAGGCAGATAGCGGTATTCTTCCTGTACAGCTTGAAGGATAGGAATGATCTTGGAGGGCTGTCGGTCAAATTTATCCAGGATTTCACAGACTTTGCTGAAGTTCTGCAGTGTTTCAGCGCTGGCGGTTGGGGTAGGCAAGGTTACGCTCCTTTGTTAACGATATATAATTATCGATAATAAAGTATCGTAAAAGGTTTTTTATGACAAGTCCCCGGGAAAGATTTTGTTACAGGATTGACAATGAACAATTAAATGTTATATAGATAATGCAATATCGATAAAGGATATCTATTATGCTGTATATAAGAGGGTGGTGTTACCGCATTCTATATAAATACTGATAGGCGGTTGTTCCGGGAGTCATTGTTTCAGACTCTCGGGGCAGCCGCTTTTTTATCAGTTTTTTTCTTTTTTACCCAGATAGTAGGAGTAGTCACCTTCAAATGTTTTCATGATCCCATGGTCTATTTCAAAGACTCTGTTCACCAGATGCTTCAGGAAATAACGGTCATGGCTGACAATGATGAGGGTGCCTTCAAATTTCTGAAGTGCTTCCAGAAGGACTTCCCGGCTGGCTATATCCAGGTGGTTCGTCGGTTCATCGAGCATCAGAAAATTTAAGGGACGGGCGAGGAGTGAGGCTAGCATGACCCTGCTTTTTTCTCCTCCAGAGAGAATGCGTATCTTCTTTTCCGTATCATCACCAGAAAACTGAAAGGCTCCCAGCAAATTTTTGATGGCTCCCACAGACTCCTTGGGGAGGAGTTCTGACAGCTCTTCAAAAATGGTACTCTCCATGTTCAGGCTGTCTCCTGAATACTGGCTGAAGTAGCCTGCATTTACACTGGCCCCCAGTTCACAGCTTCCATGGCTTGATTCTGTCAGCGATGCCAGGACCTTGAGAAGGGTCGATTTTCCGGCTCCATTGATACCGGTGAGGGCGATCTTGTTGCCACGCTCAACAACACCGCTGATGCCGCTGAAAACGGGATGAATCGTACCGTCTTCCAAAGGCCAGGACTTGGCCAGGTTTTCCATCCGGACCACCACATCCCCGCTGCGGGGGCAAGGGGGAAAGTTGAACTTCATTACTTTCGGGTCCGGCGGAATGACAACACGTTCCATTTTTTCAATCATTTTAACCCGGGACTGTACCTGCGCTGCGTGAGAGGCTCTGGCGGCAAAACGGGCAATAAATTCTTCTTCCTTGGCCAGCATGGCCTGTTGTCTACGGTTGGCTGCTACAAGATGCTCCCGGCGGATCTCTCTTTCCCGGAGGTAGAAGTCATAATTTCCTGTGTAGCTGTTGATACTTTCAGCCGCGGCTTCCACGGTCCTCCCGCAGATCCTGGTCATAAATTCCCTGTCATGACTGGTCATCATCAGGGCCCCTTTGAAGGATTTCAGCCACTCTTCCAACCAGATGATGGATTCTATATCCAGGTGGTTGGTCGGTTCATCCATCAGGAGAACATCCGGGTTGAGCAGGAGTATCCGGGCCAGGGCAATCCGCATTTTCCATCCCCCGCTGAAGTTTTCAAGGCTCTGACTCTGCCGGCTCTCGGCTATCCCCAGTCCGTCCAGGATGGCCTTCGCGTTGTTTTCAAGTTCGTATCCGCCCCGGTTCTGATACTCCATCTGAACTTCTCCATAGCGGTTCATGAATTTATCCATGTCCTCATCACTCATTTTCTCCATGGCTTCCCCATCGGCCATGGTGTGTTCCATCTCTTCCATCTGGAGACTCAGTTCATGAACCTTTCCAGCTCCTTCCAGAACCTCCTGCAGTGCCGACCTGCCTGCCATTTCTCCCACATCCTGTGAGAAATAGCCCACAACAACACCCGGATCGATGGTGACAGTCCCGTCATCAGGATGCTCTTCTCCTGTGATCAGTCTGAAAATGGTGGTTTTTCCAGAACCGTTGGGTCCTACAAGGCCGATCTTATCCAGAGGGCGGATCAGAACTGAGGAATTTTGGAATAGAATGCGTTCACCATAGGCGATGCGGATATTGGATAAGTTGACCATAAAAGGAGGCTCCCGAGTATATATGAATGATTATTGAAGGCTGTTTAACATGAGTAAAATATATTCACAAAAATATCAATCCTATGAGGGATGAATAAGGATAGAGATGGTTTCAATTCATAAAGAGGGGTACGCTCTGTAGTAAGCTCTATGATAATGATTGAACTCTGGTATATATCGTGGTATATTATACAAAGGGAGGACTTTGAATGCATACAGCAAAATTGTTTATGAATGGAAGAAGTCAGGCTGTTCGGCTGCCTAAGGAATATCAGTTTTCCGGTGATGATGTCATAATACAAAAGCTTGGAGATGCTGTTTTGTTAGTACCTCTTGAGAAAGCCTGGGAAACATTCCTTGATGGAATAAATTCCTTTTCTTCTGATTTTATGGAGGAGGAAAGAGAGCAGGGAGAGGATCAAGTAAGGGAATCCTTTTAATGTATTTGCTTGATACGAATATTTGTATTTTTGCAATTAAACATAAATCTCAAGAACTCCTCCATACAATTTCTAGCAAATTAAAAAATGGGATATTTATTTCATCCTTAACCATTGCCGAAATGGAATTTGGAATTTCAAACAGTTTGTATCCTGATCGAAACAGAATGGCACTGCTTAAATTCCTTTCGATTTTCGAAATACTTGATTTCACACAAAATGATGCAATTCCCTATGGACAGATTAAATCAGACCTTAAAAGATCCGGAAACATCATAGGGCCAATCGATATGCTTCTCGCGGGACAGGCTCTTTCAAATAATTTGGTCATGGTCACAAATAACATGAAAGAATTTGAAAGGGTCGAAAATCTAAAAGTTGAAGATTGGTCTTGATGTGTCTGGTCCGGTGATAGTTCTGTGTATTTTGTAGCAGAAGTTAGAATTATCAGCACTTTCTGATATAATAGATTCCATGAAATTAAACTGTCTGGACTGCAATACCAAAAACTGCCGTAAAAACGGAGCCGACTGTTTCGGTCTGAAAGAAAAGAGCCTTGATGTCTACGGAGACGAAAACACACTCACCACTGTCCGCAGCAGCGGCCGGCTCGTCGATGACGGAAGAGCGGGAACTCTCTCCCGTTTTCAGGAAGTGATAGAATTCTGCACTCTCCAGGGATATAAAAAAATCGGCCTGGCCTACTGTTTTGGTTTGGAATCTCTGGCTATGAATATCCGGGAGAAGATGAGCGCCTCCGGGCTGTTTCTTATTCCCGCCCGTTGTTCTATGGGTGGTGTGAAAGAAAGTGATATTGATCCTGAAAAAAAGAGTGAAGTCTATTCCTGCAACCCTGCCGGTCAGGCTGTTTTCCTGAATGAAAATGCGGATTTTGTTATAGAGGTCGGTCTCTGCCTGGGGCATGATGTTATTTTCCATCAGCAGCTGAAAGTACCTTTTACTGTTCTTATTGTAAAAGACAGGGTCAATGGACATGCTCCCTTGAAGGGTATACAGGATTATTCTGTATAAATCCAAGTCATTAAAAGCCAAATGCTTCCGGTTTGATTTATGAACACCAGACCTTTATTTTTGAGTCATACTTAGTGCTTTTTCGGACATTCCATTCTCCCCGGTAAACTCAGATCGTGATTAGTTTTTTTCCGGATTGAATGATTTCCGTCAGTCCTTCGCCCCAGTACATCAATTCTACTCCCAGTTCTTCCAGATTCTCTGAGACTCCCAGCTGTTCGGCGCAGGCTTTACAGGCTGAGACTCTGACTCCCTCCTCCATCATCTCTTTCAGTTTAGTCCGAACCATTTCGTTTTCGGCGCTCAGTTTGGCAGTACTGCCCCAGATAATCAGGGTGATTTTGTCCCACCAACCCCGTTTCTTGGCGTTTAAGGCATACATAAAAACCATTTTCTCACTGGTAATCAGGTTGTCATTGGTCCAGAGGATATACAATTCATTCATTTCAGCTCCTGGGGTTTAAATTCTTTATTCTCTTCTAAAATAGTCCTGTGAACCCATGCGGGTTTTCTTATCTCTCTGGTCCAACGTTTCCGGATTAATGGATATGCCTGGATACGGGCATCATTCCCTTCAGTCAGTTTATTGCTGTAGGACACTGCCTTGATCAGATCGGCATAGTCTTCAATATGCTGGAAAAAAGGTTTATACCAGGAGTCCCAGACTTCCTGTGATTCATCCTTCATAGCATCGTATCCCCGGGGAGATGCATCCCAGATGAACACGGGGATACTGCGTTCTGAGGCCAGACGGCGCATCTCAGTTCCCGGTTCATTGCGAGACAGGCCAACAGAAGCCTCTTCGTCCCTTTCCCGGTGATCATATGAATAGCCCATCCAATCGACATATTCATCCCCGGGATACCAGCTGGTCAGAGGCTCTCCTGGCCTGCTTCTGCCGCTGGATTGCCAGAGGGTTCTGAAATTCCGGACATCCCCTTCTCTCAGGATATTGGTAATCCGGATAAAGGCTGCTCTGTATTCTGATGGTTCATAATGATTCCCTTTGCTATCGAAGTCGTATCCGATATTCAGGAAGACGGGCCTGCCGGATGCTTTGATCCACTTACCCATCTGGCGGATCTCCTTGTCATAAGACCCTGCGTTTATCTCCCTCAATTCGTCCTGCAGATTCAGACCGAGGGCGATCATCACATTCCGGAAGGCGGGGACATCAATATAGGGCAGTTGCTGGAGGTCTTTCAGGCTGGTGTACATGCTGATTCCGGCGGGCATACCAATGAAATCTACATAGCCTTCGTTGTTATCTTCCAGGCCTCCGACAGATTCTTTGTCAGGCCCTGCAAAGAGGTATCTGTAACCGACGGGCGGACAGTACTGACAGTTCACACTCATCCAGTCGGTTTTCAGGTTCCGGCAGGAGAGGAGCAAGAGGATTAAGGAACTGATCAGGCATAAGTTTTTTTTCAAATGTATCTCCCTGGTTGATTATAATCTAAAAGTGACGGATTGAAAAAACATTCTTTAATATTTGCTCTCTATCTCTTTGCCTCTATGGAATTTCCTGTATGAATAGGGTAATGTGACTAGAATTTGTATCTTTGACTGAAATAAGGAAATTAAATGCCCCATAGTAACAATAGTTTTAACAAAGAACTGAGAAATATAGCCATCATAGCTCACGTAGACCATGGTAAAACCACTCTGGTAGACTCCATGTTTAAACAGAGCGGAACCTTCCGCGAAGGGAAGGAAACAGAAGAAAGGCTGATGGACAGCATGGACCTTGAACGGGAACGCGGTATTACCATTGCCGCCAAGAACTGCTCCATCGTCTGGAAAGGAATCAAGGTCAATATCCTGGATACACCGGGCCATGCTGACTTTGGCGGGGAAGTTGAAAGAGCCCTATCCATGGTAGACGGTGTATTGCTCCTGGTTGATGCTTCGGAAGGCCCGCTTCCCCAGACACGATTTGTTCTGTCTAAAGCCCTCGCTGCCGGCCTCTCTGTGGTGATTGTCATCAATAAAATTGACCGTCCCGATGCCCGTCCCCAGGAGGTTCTGGGTGAAGTTTATGACCTGCTGATCGATCTGGATGCCCATGATGATCAGCTGGAATGCCCCGTTCTTTTTGCCGACGGCCGTGCAGGAATCGCTAAGCTGAAGCTTGAGGATGAGGTGGATAATCTTCATGTGCTGATGGATACCATCATCAAAGAAATCCCTGCTCCCGCCTATAATGACATCGAACCCTTTCAGATGCTGGTTACCGACCTGTCCTACTCGGATTACCTGGGCCGCCTGGCTATTGGTAAGGTCGTGCATGGTCATGTAAAATCCAGAGATACTCTGGTATGCATCAAGGAAGGAGGCAAGCTGACCTCTTTGAATGTTTCCAAACTGCAGGTTTATGAAGGACCCGCCCTTAAGGAGACTGATTCTGCCAGCCCTGGTGATATCGTCGTCATGGCAGGGATAGAAGATGTTCATATCGGAGACACCATCTGTACCAAAGAGAACCCCAAGGCTCTCAAAAGGATCACTGTTGATGAACCGACCGTCTCCATGCGCTTTGCACCCAACACATCTCCCACTATGGGACAGGAAGGGAAGTTCGTTCAGTCCAGTAAAATACGTGAGCGTCTTGAGAAAGAGACCATGCTCAATGTATCCATCAAGGTAGAGGAGTTTCCGGATAAGGAAGGATTCATCGTCAAGGGACGGGGAGAATTTCAGATGGTCATCCTCATTGAGACAATGAGACGTGAAGGATTTGAGCTCTGTGTCGGCCGTCCTGAAGTTATCTTCCACCACAAAGATGGAAAAGTTCTGGAACCCATCGAGCACCTTTATGTAGATTGTGAAGAAGTATACACCGGTATTGTTACAGAGAAATTGTCCAAGCGGAAAGGCCGGATGGTCAGCTATGTGAACCATGAGCACGGCCGGGTTCGTCTTGAGTTCTCTGTGCCTTCCAGGGCTCTTATTGGATACCGGGATGAGTTTCTTACCGATACCAGAGGTACGGGGATCATGAACTCCCTGATCTCCGACTATGAAGAATACAGAGGGGACTTTCCTGACCGTCATACTGGTTCCCTTATTGCCGATAGATCAGGAGAAGCTGTTCCCTATGCTCTGTACAACCTGGAACCCAGGGGAACCCTCTTTATCACAGCCGGTGACACCGTATACGAAGGAATGATTGTGGGGGAACACAACCGGGAAAATGACCTGAATGTGAATGCCTGTAAGACCAAAAAACTTTCCAATGTCCGTGCTTCCGGTAAGGATGATGCGGTTGTTTTGACCCCTGTCATGCCCATGACTCTGGAACGGGGTATTCAGTTTCTCCGGGAGGATGAACTGATGGAAGTCACTCCCAAGTCTATCCGTCTGAGAAAGATCGTTCTTCAGGCTATGGCCCGAAAGGTGAATGATAAGAAAAACTGATCATCATTCTAGTCCTACTGACTCGTAGATTGTTACTACGAGTCAGTAGGATCTGGAACTGAACCTTTTACCCTTTAATACCCGTTGACGCAATACTTTCAATAAAAGCACTCTGCATTGCCAGATAAAAAGCCAGTACAGGGATTGTGATGATTGACAGGTAGGCCATGACTTCTCCCCAGGGGATATTCAGTTGGAAAAAGTACTGCAAGCCTACCATAACCGGCCTGAACTCTTCGGACTGAATCACCATTTTCGGCCACAAATACTGGTTCCACATATCCAGAAATCTTAAAATGGCCGCTGTGGCGATAACAGGACCCGAGATGGGAATGACCATCTTGCTGTAGATCGCAAACCATCCGGCCCCGTCAATCCTGGCCGCTTCAATAAAGTCCTTGGGTATCTCCTTGAAAAACTGATAGAACAGGAAAATCTGGAAAGAGTAAGCCAGAAAGGGGATGATCTGAACGTGGTAGCTGTTCATCCATCCAATGGAAAAACCAGAGAATCCAATCCAGGGTAGTTTGTTGACAATCAACAGAAGGGGGATGGCAATGGTTTCAAAGGGAATGATAAAGGTTGCAATAATGATCGACAATATGATGCCTTTGCCCTTCCACTTTAAAATGGAGAAAGAATAGGCTGCCATGGAGTTAATCATGATTCCTAATATGACGGTAATCCCTGTGACAAAGGTTGAGTTAAAGAGGAATCTGCCGATGGGAACCCTTCTAAAGGCTGCTGAGTAGTTATTAAGGGATAGATCGCCTACGGGCAGGAAGGCTCTCATAGATGAGGTGTCCCTCAGAAGCTGCAAGCTGGGTTTTAAAGATGACATAACCATAAAGACCATGGGGAATATAAAGATCAGGGCGATGGCTGATAGAAGGAGATACCGCCCTGTCCGTTGTCTGTAAACTGCCGTTTTGTTGACATTGTTTATGAGCATCACTCTTTCTCCCTCGTTAAATAGCGCTGCATAATGGAGACAGATAGGACGATCATAAAAAATACAACCGAAATGGCAGATCCTCCGGCAATGTCCTGTTTTCCATATCCTCTCTGAACGGCCTGAAAGATAACAGATTGAGTGGAATCCAATGGGCCCCCGCTGGTCATCACGTCAATCTGGATATAGAGACCGAAGGCCTGCATGGTAATAATGAGAAGTACAAAAGTCATAGTGTTTCTTAACCCAGGCCAGGTGATGAATCTGAATTCCTGGCTTTTATTCGCACCATCCATGGAGGCGGCTTCATAGAGGCTGCCCGGGATGTTCTGCAATCCTGCCAGCCAGATAACCATATGAAATCCCACTCCCTGCCAGCAGGACATGAAAAGAATAGAACCCAGGGCTGTCTTTGGATTCCCTATCCAGTTTACGGCTTCGAAATTGCCCAGGGTCAGAGTGTTGAGCAGTGTGTTGAGCAGGCCGTTTTCTCCGTCATAGATAAAGCGCCAGAGCAGGGAGACGACCACCATTGAAACCACCACAGGCATAAAATAAATGGCTCTGAAAATATTAATTCCCCTGAGTTTTTTGTTCAGCAGCAGGGCCAGCAAAAGAGCCAGGCCGCCTTGTAAAGGAGCAATGATAATGACAAATATAAACGTGTTGACAAGGGCCCGTAAAAAGACAAGGTCTCTGGCCATGAGCACCACTTTGACATCGTCTTTATACCAGGATTTGAATTCTCTCAATCCCTTGAGCTCGGGAGAGTCGGGATTCCTGGTGATATCTCTGAGTTCAGGATAGATCAAATTCCCTCCTGGATCCCGCTGGTATTGATTAGTTGATTCTTCCTTAAGAGGAGTCAGTTTGATTATCTTCATTGTTAATAATCTGGAGAAATTCCTCATTCCGACGAATTCGGTAGGATTGGGTGATATCAACCTCTGGTTGGTAAATGAGAGTCCGAATGCCATAAAGAATGGGACAATTAAAAATATAAAGATCAGCAGTATCGCAGGCAGCGCCATCAACCACCCCGTCAGGGCTTCCTGAAAATAGCGGAGTTCTTTTTTGGATTGTAATACTTTTATCTGAGGGAGCATGCCGTTTAGTCTCCTGATATAAGTCAGCAGGGACGGATCGGACTCTCCGAGGAAATCCCGATCCGGCTGACTGTTTTAATGTTAATACAGTTTCTTTCTTAGAATCCGTATCCGCTGTTGTTTTCAATATCGATTTCAATTTCATCAACCGCGGCATCCAATGTGCTTTCTACATCGGCGCCATTGGCAATGTCTGTCAGAGCTTTTTCATAAACCTTTGACATGACTACGTAACCAGGGGTTACGGGTCTGATCATGCCCTGTACATTGCTCAATTCATAAAAACCTTCCAGTGGTCCACCGGCTTTGTAGTTCTCGGTCATGGCTGCAGAAGAGGATGTGGCAGGAACAAGACCCAGTGCATTTGTGAATGCAGCCAGATATTTATCCTGGAGTGCAAACTCAATAAAGGCACTGGCACCCTTTTTATTTTGGCTTGTAGCAGATACACCGAGTTGCCAGGAGGCTGATCCAATCTTGGGACCATTGCCGAAATCAGGAGCGGGAAGGTAGAGCATGTCATCACCATAGGCATCTAAAGCACCCAGAGCGGCCCAGTTTCCATTCCACTGGAGGGCATACTTTCCATCGATAAATCCTGTATCTCTGTCGCCGCTATCCTGTGCAATAGGAGGTACGAGTCCTCTTTCGAAGAGGCTCTGCCACCATTTTCCAAAGGCTATAGATTCGGCTCCATTCAATATACCTTCCGCTGTTGTATAGGTATCACGATCAATCAGATCTCCTCCAAAACTCTGCATAAAAGGAGCAAAGGCATAAGCATACCATTCCCCAGTCCATGCTGTTCCCAGATCCAGAGCGTAATCGAACTCACCGGAAGCCTGCAATTTTGTCAGGATGGCTTCGAATTCATTGCCGGTCCATGGCTTGGCCAGGGTGGGTATTCTGATATTGTATTTTTCCAGAATCGATTTTCTGGCAAACATCGCAATGGCCGCATCCCAGAGTCCTACTGAGTATACTTTGCCATCCCATGTTCCAATGGCTCCCGGGAGAAAACCGTCAATAGCACCCTTGGATAGCTCTAAAGGAGCTAAATATCCTGCCCAGGCCCAGTTCGGCATAATCGGACCATCAACATCTATGATATCGGGGAGATTTCCTGCAAGGGCGGATGCCATGACAGAGTCATTGTAGGACTCCTCAGGGAACTCTTCGAGGACTACCGAGTAATCCGACTGGGATGAATTAAAATCGTTAATGATACCTATAAGGACTTTACGTTCAACATCGTTTCCGGCGCCATGGTACCACATGCTCAACTCGATTGGTTCTTTCGCGGCGGTTGAGCCAGCGCTTGAACCAGTCTCTTTCTGCCCTCCGGAGAATACCATTGTCAATGAAAGAACTGACAAAATAGTAATTAGTAAATTACGTTTCAGCATAAATGCCTCCTTAAATTAAACAGACAGCACAGAGCATGTCTGCTCTATATCATGCCGGTAAAAGCCTGATATATCCTCATCGAACTACATTCCACCCCAAATACTTCTGAGAGGGAATCCCTTTATTTCTTCAATCCGGTTTCCCGGAGTGATTCTAAGTTTTTTAAGTCTTCCTGCCGGGAAAATCTGATTGGTCATACAGGACCTTCCACCGTCAAGGAATACCTCTATCAATCCTCTGTCCAGTAGAATCCGGCAATCTGTCAGAGTTCTACTGGACAGGGGAGCTTTTATTCTGTTCCAGAGGCCCTTGGAAAAGAGACTGCCGCAGGATGATCTGTCCATCATAAATTCATGAGGGGAAAAACTGAGTTTTAATACATCACCCTGATTCCAAAGGAATGTCAGTTCCAGGGGCTCCTCCACTGTCAGGGGAATTCCCGCCAGGCTGATATCCCAGAGATCAGATCCCTCCAGAGAAATTTCTGAGGGGGAATTCTTCTCAGTTAATGAGAATGAACCTTTCATTTCCCTCAGCTGTTCCAGGGTTTGAATCGGTTGCTGAATCATAATTAATTCTGAATCTTCAGAGGTCAGTGAAACCTTTCTCGGGAGGGACATTGTCCCTCTCCAGAGCCCTGTATCCGGTGTCTGGGCAGCATAGTTCCAATTGTTACACCATCCGATCCATGTCACCGCATTTTCAGGCGCATTGGACCAGCTTTGAGCAGCATAGAAATCCAGGCCATAATCGGCAATTTGATATTTATCCTGCTTGAAGGGAATAAACTCATGACCGTTAAAATCACCGCATAAATAGAACTGTGTAGGATCCTGGGTTTTAACCTGAATACTTATAGCAAGAATCCAGACCGTGTTTTCATTATGTTCCGGATGATGCAGGGGAAATAGATCCGGACACTCCCAGGTCCCGATATAAGGCGTCGTAACCATATAGAATCACTTTTCCCGTTTCAACTCCACCAGGTTTCGGGAACTGAAAAAGTCAATTTGAGTTCCTGCCGCAATAGCCATGATCCAACTCTTTGACTCCGGATGATAGACCACTTTCGGGTCTCTAAAATCGGGGCGAGTCGTATTGGATATGACAGGATTTCGGCTGTATTTTTCAAGAGTCTTCCCATCATCACGACTGAAGGCAATGCATTGCTGCTGTGTCGCTACCAGTCCTTCATTTTCCTTGTGGCTGGTATAAAAAAATATCATGCCTTCTGAATCCGGAAACAATCCGCTGGCATTTTCCTTATCTATGATGCCCGAACCAGAAAAGATCATTCCCAGTAGGATGTCAGGATACAGGGCAATCTCTTTTTCTTCCCAAAAAACCAAATCCAGGCTGACGGCATGACCCCAGTGCATGGGACCCCATTGGATACCTTCTGGATGATACTGAAAAAAGAGATGGTACAGCCCATTGTGAAAGACACAGCCGTTAGGATCATTCATCCAGCTTTTCTGGGGGCTGAAATGGAACTGTGGTCTGAAGTCGTGGTTATAGGACATTCCAAGACTCCTGAATAGCAGGTGAATAAATGTAAGCGTATACATTTTGAGGATTTAAAAAAATTCTGATCATGTTGATTCTCTTTTTATAAGCCGGGGAGGTAACAGGTAGCTTTCTTTTTTGATATCCAGCTTTTTGTCAATTCTGGCCAGGAGGTGATTTATAGCTGCCCGGCCTATTTCTTCTTTTGGCTGAGCAATGGAGGTCAGGGTCGGGCGGATGATCTGGCACATGAAGGTATCGTCAAAACCAATGATGCTATAATCTTCAGGTATCCTTTTTTCAAGATCTAAAGCAGCATGGATAAAACTGAAGGCGCTCAGGTCATTGTAGGCAAACACGCCTGTCTTTGAATCAAAAGGATTCTCTCTTACAAATTTCAAGGCGTTATTATAGGCACGCAATTGAGTGTGGTACCATACATTTCCCAGATCCAGTGTTGTAATTTTATCCTTATGAATTCCACTGTTATGCAGGGCATGAAGAAATCCATCATATTTTTCATCATCAAGATTTCCCTGGTAGACAAACCTTTGGACTCCCAGTTTTATCAGTTCTTTTGCCGCCATTTCACCACCACAGAAGTGATTAACTGCGACGCAATCCAGATCTTCATAAGTTTGTGTGATGACGACTGCAGGCAATTCGGTATGACGGATTTCATTGATGCTGGGAGAATGTGAATCGGCAAAACCTATTAAAAGACCCTCAACCTGTCTGGCTTTCATTGACTTTATAATTTCCTTTTCCTTGTTTACATCTCCGTCGGAATTGGAAAGAATAATATTGAATCCGTTAAAAAGAGCAATTTTCTCTACATGGTAGATGATGTCGGCAAAGTAGGGATTCTGAATGTCCGGAAGTATCAGTCCTATCAGACTGGACTTCTTGGATGCCAGCGCACGGGCAGACTGGTTGGGTTGGAAGTCCAATCTACGGACCCACTCCATCACATGTGATTTAGTGGCCGGAGTCACTGAACTGCTGCCGTTGAGAACCCGGCTTACAGTTGCCTGTGAAACACCTGCCTGTTCTGCAATGTCTTTCATTGTTGCCATGTATGCGCTTACATCCTTTCATTTATACTTACATGTCTTTCTTTAGCTGTCAAGGAAATACTTTTATTCCATCTCTTCTGTGCAACCCATTCCCAGATCCATCCAGGTCATAAGGCAGAGATATGCAGTGCTCCATCCACATGGATGACCGAGCCGGTGGAAAAGGAAAAATCTCCTCCCACCAGACTGGCGGCGGCTTTGCCTATGTCTTCCGGGTATCCCCAGCGTTTCTGAGGTACCAGGCCGTCGGCGATCAGGCTGTCGTACTTTCCTTTGACTGCTCCCGTCATATCCGTCAGGATGATTCCCGGTCTGATTTCGTAGACCCCAATGTTTTCATCCGCCAGGCGGCGGGCAAAGAGCTTGCAAGCCATGGACAGCCCGGCTTTGGCCATGCAGTACTCTCCTCTGTTCACCGAGACCATTTCGGCGGAAACGGATGTGATAAAAATAAGGCTGCGGAAACCTCTTTTTTCAGAGGGGAGGGAGAGCCAGTAATTACTGACAGCCTGGCTTAGATAAAAAGATCCTTTCAGATTGGTTCCGATCAGACGGTCAAAGGATTCTTCAGTCATGTCCAGAATATCCCGGCGTTCCCTGGGGGCTACACCCGCATTGTTCACCAGGCCGTGAAGGTCTCCAAAATGAAGAACGACCGCGTCTAAAAGGTTCTTCCGGCTCTCAGTATCAGAAATGTCACCCTTAAAGGCTTCAAACCGGCTTGAATGGCCGGACTCCAGCGCTGCCTCTCTACATTGTTTCAGTGTCTCTTCTGCGGCTTCTTTATTCCCGGCATAATTGACGGCTACATCAAACCCTTTTTCTGCCAGTTTAATCGCAATACCCCGGCCTATTCCCCGGCTTGAACCAGTTACAAGGATTACTTTTTTATCCATTGCCATACTCATATCTCCTTGAGGAGTTTTTTTTATGTGTGTCAGAATCCCTCATGGATTTGTTGCACACAACAGATATTATGACTATCATTCAAGCAGATTACTACTGGAATGAGGATTATTTTGTCAAAAAGAGTGACTGTCTACGATATAGCTAGAGAGCTGGGAATCTCACCCAGTACGGTCTCCCGGGTTCTGAATCATTCATCATTGATCAGTGATGAGAGGACCCTTCAAATTCGGGAAATCGCCGAAAAACTGGGCTATCACAAGAGGGTAATTAAAAAACATATCAGCCGGGTTATCCTGAACCTCCATCTCTTCCTTCCCAAGACTGATAATAACCTGACTCACTTTTTCTACAATATCTCTGAATTGATTGAGTCCATTCAGGCAGGATTCGGTGATGTCCGTCTGAATTTTATCATCCGTGTGAATGATGGAAATCTGGAGTTTCTGGAACGAAAAAAGACAGGCCAGATTGACGGTTGCATCTTTGCTTTTACCAGTCCTTCAGCAAAACTTCAGACTCAGTTAAAGGACCGGTCTATCCCTTCGATTCTTTTAAACAGAAAATCCCGTCAGACCAGCTTCATTGCCTATGATATCCCCAGGGGAATCAGTCTTCTGGCACAAAAAATGATCGATCTGAAGGGGAATGACCTCAGGCCCTGTTATCTGGGTTTTAAAAAACTTCCTCAAGTTTCCAGAGAACGATTTGAAGCGGCCCGTGATTTTTTCATTAAAAAGGGCATACCCTTTGATGAATCTTCGAACCTCACTGTTTCCTCCCTGGAAGAGATCCCGACCAGAGCCGTGGACTGGGTTCTTGAGGGTGGTTTTAATGGGGTGATCGCCTTTAATGATCTGGCGGCCCTCTCTTTTCTTCAGGCTGGATTCATCCGGGGGCTGGATATTCCGGGAGATATTTTATTGACTGGTTTTGATGACTCACCCATACAGTCGCTGCTGGATAGAAGGATCGATACGATCAGTCTTTCCATCCCGGTTTTAGGCGAGAGGGCCGGAAGCTGGCTGAAGGCCATCATAATAGATAAAGATGAAACGCCACTGAAAGAAATTCTGGATGTAAAGTATGTAAAGGGGCAGACCCTAAGCTGATCAATATCCTTTCGTCTGATTTCCTTAAATTGTTGACAAACTCATGCTTTCAAAGGATAATATTGCATGCAATAAAAAGGAGAACAATCATGTCTCAGAATCAATATTCCTATCTTTTCAAATCCGGAAGTCTCGGAAATAAAACCATGCCTAACCGCTTTGTCTCTCAGGCTATGGAAGCCAACGATGGAGGTCCCGGCGGTTCTGTATCAGAAATGGGTATTGAGAGATATAAAAAACTGGCCTCTGGTCACTGGGGGGCCGTGGTAGTGGAAGCCCTTTCGGCGGATTCAGGCTCCCTGGCCCGTGTCAATCAGATGATACTCACAAGGGAAAATCTGGAAGGATTCAAATTTCTTGTTTCAGAGTTTAAGAGAATTGCTCCTGAAACAATCCTCCTGTTTCAGGTCACTCATTCCGGCCGTAAGGCGGTTAAAAGCCACTCAACCGCAACGGCTCTTTATAGTCCTGCCGAAGGGGAGAAACTCCAGTCAACAAATGAAGTGGAAAACATCCGGTACGCCATTATGGAAGCGGCCCTTCTGGCAGAAGAAGCCGGGGCTGACGGAGTCGATTTTAAAATGTGCCATGGTTATTTTGGCTGTGAAATGCTCCGTCCGGGGAATGTGCGGGATGACAAATGGGGCGGCTCCTTTGAGAACAGATCCCGTTTTTTAAGAGAATCTATTCCTGAAATCAGGTCCCGTCTGAAAAATCCGGACTTTATACTGGGGTCCCGAATTTCTGTGTATGAGGGAATTGAAGGGGGCTGCGGAACAAGCGGACCCGGGGAGATTCTGGAAGACCTGGAAGAAATGGAAAAAATTATCAAAATCATGGAAAATCTGGGTATGGATTATGTGAATATCTCTGCAGGGATACCGGGGACCACAAGTGATATCACCCGGCCGACAGCACCATCCAAAAACCTGTATCTACACCAGATGCGTTATACAAAATGGGCCAAAGGCTTAACTAAGATGAAAGTCATTGGCTCGGCCTATTCCATCCTTAAGGAAGAGGCCCTTTCCATGGCAGATGAAAATATCAGGAAGGGCTATGCCGATTGTGCGGGATGGGGACGGCAGTCCTTTGCTGATCCTCTCTTCCCGGAAAAGATCCGCCAGGGAGAAGAGGTGGACTACTGCACGGCCTGTTCCGGTTGTACCAAGCTGATGGTAGCGCAGAAAAATGACGGCTGTATTCTCTATAATGACTATTACAAGAATGTTTGGAAGAATCGGAATAAATGAGCATGACCGATGTAAAGACCTGGGCCCTTTCCTGGGAAGGACAGGAACTCTCTCTACCCGTCCGCCAGGTTCACACTCTGGTGGTGGGCAGCGGAGCAGCTTCTCTGTGCTGTGCCGAGCGGCTTCACAGGCAGGGGGTTCTGGATCTTCTCATCGTCACAGATAATTTCAGAGGCGGCACTTCCCGGAATACGGGTTCGGATAAACAGACCTACTACAAACTGGCCGATGCGGGGATGACTCCCGATTCTCCCTATGCCATGGCAAAGGCTCTGTCTGGAGGGGGCTGTATGCACGGAGATATTGCCCTTGTTGAAGCCCAGAATTCTCTGAACAGTTTTTATCATTTGATCTCATTGGGGGTCGATTTTCCTCATAATCCCTACGGCGGATACACCGGATACAAGACTGATCATGATCCCCTTACTCGGGGTGTTTCTCTGGGGCCTTATACTTCCAAAGCCATGACGGAAGCTCTGACGGCAGAAGTTGTCCGACGGGGCATCCCTCTTCTGGATCATAGGGAAGTCCTTCTTGTTCTCACCAGCGACAGTAAGGCCATCGGAGTGCTGGCTCTGAATAAACGGCATCTGAATGATGAGGTCTACGGTCTGGAAGTCTATCTGGCGGATAATACAGTCCTGGGAGTGGGTGGTCCGGGAGGTCTGTATGAAACCTCTGTTTATCCTCCAATGCAAAGGGGTGGAATCGGCATGGCCCTGGAAGCCGGTGCGGAAGCCGTCAATCTGACAGAATCCCAGTTCGGCATTGCCTCCATTCAATTCAGATGGAACCTGTCGGGCAGCTATCAGCAGGTTCTCCCCTGTTATTACAGCACAGATTCTCAAGGAAGTGACCGTCAGTATTTTCTTTCAGACTACTTCGATTCAATGAAAGAACTCTGTCATGCCCTTTTCTTAAAGGGTTATCAATGGCCCTTTGATCCAAAGAAAGTCAGGAATCATGGTTCTTCTCTGATTGATCTTCTTGTCTACATTGAGAGAGAGGTCAAAGGAAGACGGGTCTTTATGGACTTTCGTATCAATCCTCTGGGGAGCAAAGAGGATTTTTCTCTGGATGAACAGCATAGTGAAGTATCTGATTATCTGAAGGCCTCTCATGTCAACGGCGACACTCCTCTTGAAAGGCTGCGCCAGATTAACGAACCGGCTATTTCTCTTTATAAAGAGCATGGAATTGATCTTACCGAAGAAGCTCTTGAAATTGCTGTCTGCGCTCAGCATAACAACGGCGGTCTGGCTGGAGACCTCTGGTGGGAATCCACTAACATTCAAAGGCTTTTTCCAATAGGAGAAGTCAATGGCAGTCATGGTGTGTACAGACCCGGTGGTTCGGCATTGAACTCCGGTCAGGTCGGGGCTCTGCGTGCCGCCACCAGAATTGCCCGGTCCTATGGGCTTGCAGAAATGACCCCTGAGTCTGTCAGGGGTATAGTCCTGACAGAAGCGGAACTCTGGATGGGAAGAATCCAGGAACTTTTGAATGATTCTGATGGACCTGATGTTTTTCAATACAGGAAAGATTTTCAAAGGAGGATGACCCGGTCCGGAGGATTTATCCGCTCTCTGAAATCCAGCCAAAGGGCAGAAGCAGAAGCCAGGGATCAATTGGGACACTTCAGATCTCAGACACTACTGAATAGAGAGCAGATTCCTTTTGCTCTCAAGAATCGCCAGCTGGCAGTGGCTCAGGTTTTTTACCTGAAGGCAATCCGGCATTATCTTGAGGAAGGGGGCGGCAGCCGCGGCTCTTTTCTTGTTCTGGATGAATCCGGGAAGGAATCACATCCTCTCCTGGGTTCGTCCTGGAGTTTCAAGGATGAACATCCGAAGATGAATCACTTTCTTCAGAGTTTGAAATTGGGAGAAGACTGGAATATAGACGCCCGCTTTACAGCCTGCAGAGATCTGCCTTCAGAAGAATTCTGGTTTGAAACCATGTGGAAAGAGTATAGAGAAAGTACTCTCTTATAAAGGGATGAATCTCTTCTTCAAAATTTTAATAATGATTAAGTTTTAAAACCAGAGTCTCAGACCGAGAGCTGCCTGTACATTCCAGGAGGGAAAGTAGATGGTCGGTTCAAATCCCACTCCCATGGCAGGGGCTATTTCCATAAAAAACTCCAGGAAATCGATGGGCTTGATCGTTAAACCAATAGGAATCCGTCCACCCAGGCTGAAATCTGCATTATTGTCTGCCATTGTGAAACCTGTGTAAAAGCCGAGACCGATATACAGGTCCAGATCTCCTGTGATGTTTTCTTGAACGACCCACCAGTCATCGCTGACGCTGAAATTGAAATACTCAGAACCATTGAAGGTCAACCTGACATTCAGCACAGTACCGGGTATGGAAGGTGTACTCATACTCAAAACAGCACCGCTGTTGTTTCCCTCTTTGTCCATCCCAAAGGTATAAGCCGCCCCTAGTCCTGTCTCGGAATATGCTGCCGGAATGATCAATATAGCCAGCAATATAAAAATGATACTTTTCTTTTTCATAAATTTCTCCTGTTTTAAATTAAAATTCAGTTCTAAAATATTTCACACAATCTACCACTATTTTCGGCAAAATGAAAAGGTTCTTCAGTAGGCGGCTGGATAATGTCATAGAATATCAGTAGAAACCTAATATCAATAATATTCAAGATTCTTCACCCTTTAAATGCTCCCGGAGTCATTCCGTAAGCCTTCTTAAAGGCCTTCAGGAAATTATTGTAATCCCTGTAGCCGCAGCTGTAGGCAGTCTCTTTGGCAGACCAGCCGGTTTTTAAATATTCTTCTGCTTTTAAGAGGCGGAGATTTCTGATTGAGCTGCCTAGGGTGGTTCCGGTCTGTTCTTTGTAGATCCTGGAGGCATAGGAGCGTTCCAGTTGGACAAAATCAATGACATCCTGGACCTGAATGGGGGTGTTGAAGTAGTTCTGGATGAACAATTCCATGGAGTGGACATGATGAGATCCCTCTTTTCCGGTCAAAGGAGCATTGTCCTTGGACTGCGCTTTGCCTCTGCTGAGTTTTCCCAGTATGGTATTCAGACGTCCCAGATTTTCCAGCCTGATCCCCGGATGCTGATAAATCCTCTGGCTGGGGATTTCCGAGAATATTTTTAACAGTTCTTCCGGAGTATCTGTATGAAGAATAGGATTGTCCGGATTAATACAAAGGGGTGCAAACAGATCGGAAAACTCACCTGTAAATCCCAGCCAGAAATAGGACCAGGGTTCTTTGAGATCTGCCTGATAGGAGTGTTTCTGTCCCGGGAATATGAGAAAGGCGTCCCCCCTGGAAAGCTTCCATCGTTTTCTGCGGGAATGATAGACTCCCTCTCCCTGTTGGATGATGTGAAGCAGGTAGTAATCTCTTATGCCTCCAAATTCATGGCCGGGTGAGCAGTCTTCCCGGCCCCATTGGACCAACCCGGTGGTATAATTTTTCTGTTCTGAAAGCTGGGATCTTCTCATAAGCACTATAATACCACCCAAATACAATAAAATACCATCATAAAACAACAATATGACAGTTTCGTGAGTGCCTAGTCGGTGATATTCTTTTATTAATAAAATAGATAAGGGAGTCATTATGGCCAATATCGTTATTATCGGTGCGGGAAGTCTGGTCTTCTCAAGCCGTCTCACAGCTGACATTCTGACCTATTCTGCTCTGGAAAACAGTCATTTCACTCTGCTGGATGTGGATAAGGAACGTCTGGATTATGCCGAGCAGATCGTTCAGAGGATCTTCAAAGAGGGGGGGTATGATAAAGCCTCAGTCAGTGCCACTCTGGATAGAAAAGAGGCTCTCAAGGGTGCTGACTATATTATTATGAGTATCCTGGTCGGCGGTTATGAAGCCATCGAAAAAGAGATCGATATCCCTGCTAAATACGGTATCAATCAGTGCATCGGTGATACTCTCACTCCCGGTGGCATCATGCGCTGCCTGCGGACTCTTCCTGTCCTGAATGAGATTGTAGGGGACATCCTGGAAATCTGCCCCGGGGCTCATGTGCTCAATTATACCAATCCCATGGGTATGCTCTCCTGGGGAATCCTGGATGGGGCACCCGATCTATCCTATGTGGGATTGTGCCATTCGGTTCAGGGTACTGCCGAGGAGTGGGCCAGGCGACTGGAAATCCCCCTGGAAGAGATCAATTACATCTGTTCCGGGATCAATCACCAGGCCTGGTTTACCCGTTTTGAACATAAAGGCAAGGATCTTCTTCCGGCCATTTCCAGACTGGCAGTCACTCCCAAAATCTGGTATGGCGACACAACCCGCATGGAATATGTGAAGCATTTTGGATTTCCCGTCACCGAATCCAGCGGTCATGTGTCAGAATACAACTGGTGGTTCAGGAAGAACAAAGAGACGATTAAACGTTACTGTCCAGGGGAATGGTCAGACTGGAACGGGGGAACCGGTTTTATTAAAACCCTCTACAAACGTCCTGACTGGAAAGAGCAGATGCAGAAGATGGCCTCCTGGGAAAATCCGGTAGACCTGGAACGGAGCCAGGAATATGGTTCTATCATCATCAATGCCATTGAAACGGGAGTTCCTGCCGTCATTTACGGCAATGTCAAAAATAAAGGCTTTATCGATAACCTGCCCGAAGGTGCACTGGTGGAGGTTCCCTGCCTTGTGGACCGCAACGGGATTCAGCCCATCAAAACCGGAGCATTGCCTCCCCATCTGGCGGGTATAAACAAGGCTCAGCTGAATGTTCAGGAGCTGGCGGTTCTAGCCGTCCAGACAGGAGATCCCGAGTATGTCTTTCAGGCCATGGCTCTGGATCCTCTCACGGCAATGAGCTGTACCCTGGATGAAATCAGGGCCATGACCAGAGAACTCCTGGTAGCCCATAAACCCTGGGTGAAATGCCTGAAGAGTGAACTGGCAGAAAAACCCCTGGTTTATGAAATTCCAGCCCCTGAGGATGTGGAACGGCATCAGGACCCGGCGACAGCGAATAATAGAGAAGAATAGATTATCTGTACTGAAAAAACTCAATGACCTCGTTGTCCGGTCCGTATATAAAAGCGATCCGGATAGGGAGGTCTTTTTCTTTGGCATTGATCACCAGGTCAAAAGGAGTATCCTTGCTTTTGCATCCTGCTTCCATGGCTCTGTTGTAATACAGGTCGCAGTCTTCTACGAGAATGCAGAAATGGATCACCGAGTTTTCGGGAGCTTCCGTTTTAATCCCTCCTGCAAAGATCTCAATATAAGTTCCCCCGCCGATGTCCATCATACAACCGCGTCCGTCTCCCTCTCCCCACTGGAGGGCGGCATTCATGCCCAGGGTCTCGGTATAAAAGGTTTTTGATTTATCAAAGTCGACACATTTGATAGCAATATGATGAAATTGAGTACTTGAAGCAATGCTGTTATTGATGGGTTTCATAATTTCCTTCCTCATGATTGATGAATTATTTCACCACAGTTTCCGGATCTTGTCCATTCAGAAAAGGATTGAAAGACTTTTAAGACAGTGGCGGAGCTGTACTTTAAAAAGGTTTAATCTCCCACCCCGATCAAGGCCCCTC
>NZ_JAQIBL010000219.1 GCF_027859075.1 Oceanispirochaeta sp.
GTAAGCATATATCAGTATTTTTTGTTAAGAAATATCTCAACACTCTCTTTTCGAAGGAAAGGGGAGGATGAAATAAGTTGTTTAATCCATACAGGAGTGGTTAAGAATGCCTACCTATGATTATAAATGCGAAAGCTGCGGACACCTTTTTGAACATTTTCAGTCCATGGCTGAGGATCCCCTTAAGACCTGTCCCGACTGCAGGAAAGACAGCCTGAAACGGCTGATCGGCGGCGGTATGGGTGTGATTTTCAAGGGCAGCGGTTTCTATGTGAACGATGCCAAAAAAAGTGCCGGTACCTCCCAGCCGCTCAAAGACAAATCCGATTCAAAAGAGAGTCCTGCCCAAGCAGTTGATTCAGGAAAAACGAGTGATTCAGGAAAGAAAAGTGATTCAGAAAAGAAGAGTGAGGCCAAGAGCGCTTCCTAGGCTGGTCCTGTCAGGAGTCATCTTCTTTGTTTTACAGTTGATGTTTTCCTGCAGCGACGGCGGCTCTTCCTCTCCCTACAATCAGAGCTACATCGAATTCAAACTATCTTCCGCTTCGCAGCTGGGCTATGATGATCTCCAGTCCATCAAGGTCTACGCCGATCCCTACGCCGCCTTCAATCTTCTGAATATTCACGAAAACGGGCGTTCCCTGCTGGGAGCCTACGACTATACGGAAGAATCCAAAATCTATATGGGTTTTGAGTACAGCCCCCTCTATGTCTGCCGCCTGGAAGAACTCCGGGTGTCGGTGACGAAGAAGGGGAGCCAGGAATTTATTGATTCTGCGGATTATACACTCAGCTTTCAGGGGGAAATGCCCGAGTCTGCCGGGGATAAACCTACAATCGAAATCTCTGTCACCGAGGCTGGTGTTTTGACATTGCTGGCCAAGTCTGGAATTGCCGGAGCTCCACCGCTCACAAGAGAAGTAGTCAGCCCAAGAGTCAGTCTTTTTCAACTTCCGCCGGAAAGTAACACTTCTCCGCCTGGGCTTCGGCCTGGGCCATCAGTTTTCCTATGTCTTCAATTCCATCCCAGTCTTCCCGGGTTTTCTTCAAGTCGGGTTTTACCTCGGGGTGTTCCGGGCTGAAGAGGGAACAGCAGTCGTCATAGGGCTGTGTTGAGGTCTCAAAGGCCTTGATTTTACGGGAGATAAGGATGGTCTCTTCCTTGTCCATGCCGATGAGGGGACGGAAGACGGGCAGGTCTACCTGACTGTTTGTGTAAGCAAGGCTTTCCAGAGTCTGACTGGCCACCTGGCTCAGGGCTTCTCCCGTTATCAGGGCCAGATCTTTTCTCTTATGCGCCATGGACTGGGCAATCTTCATCATGGCCGCCCGGGAGTGAAGGGTTGTCGTTTCAGGTCTGACCGAGCGGTTTATCTGTACCTGTACATCCGTAAAGGGCACCGTATACAGAGTCAGTCCTCCCGTCCAGGGGGCGATGATCCGGGCCAGGTCTTTGACCTTCTCCAGAGATTCGGGGCTTGTGTAGGGAGGGGTGTGAAAGTACACCGCATCCAGGCTCATCCCCCGTTTACTCATAAGATACCCTGCCACGGGAGAATCGATTCCTCCCGAGAGGAGGAGCATCCCCTTCCCACCGGTATGGACCGGAAGTCCTCCCGGTCCCTTATGGGTATAACCGTAGACATATCCTTTTTCTCTCAGCTCTATGTGAATGATCCAGTCGGGATTTTTAACATCCACAGTGAGTCCGGGAATCTTTTCAAATACACGCCCGCCGATCTCGGCGGAGTAACCGTAATTATCCAGAGGCAGACTCTTGTCTATCCGCCGGGTTTCAATCTTGAATTTCATCCCTACACCGGCATCAATATTTTGCCGGGCCACGAGAAGAGCCTTTTCTTCCAGGGCATCCAGCTCTTTGGCACAGCTGTAGGAACGGGTATAGCCGACAATGCCGAAGACCTTGGACAGGCAGGCTGAAACATATTCTTCTTCCAGGTCTTCACATTCCAGATAAAACCGGCCGCTCCGGTTGGTCACCCTGGTGGGGTGGGGGCGGAGCATCTTTTTTATATTATTTCGGAGCTGTCGCTCAAAGAGGGCTCTATTCCCTTTTTTCAGGGTAATCTCGCCTATTTTAATCAGGTATAAGTCAGTCATGGGCCTATCATAACAGATCGCCCTTCATCAGGGCAATCAGCCCAGGGCCCGTCCGACCTGATCTATCTGTTCCGTCAGCACCTTCAGAAATCCGGTCATCTCTTCTTCCGTCGTTGTGGGTCCCTGGGAGATCCGGATGGAGCTGAAGGCTGTCTGAGGATCTACACCCATGGCTTCCAGGCCTCTGGTCCGGCTTTTTTTACGGCTGGAGCAGGCAGATCCCGTAGAAATGGCGTATCCTGCTTCGTCCATGACCCGCACCAGTACTTCTCCCGGCAGAGGCGGGAAGGCGCAGTTGAGAATCCAGGGGGAAAAGTGCCCGGCATTCTCAAGGCGGCCTTCAGGCAACAGTTTTACACCTTTGATGGCAGCGATGCCTGTCATAAGCATCTGCATTCTTAAAGAAGCTTTATCATGATGCTCCTCCACACCCTTAATGGCAAGCTCTAGTGCGGTACACATACCCGCTGCTGCTGCAAGGTTTTCAGTTCCTGGTCTGAGACCTTTTTCCTGACCTCCTCCAGCATACAGACCCGCAAAAGGCTTTTTTTGATACAGAAGTCCTATTCCCCTGGGACCTTGAATCTTGTGCCCCGCAAAGGAGGCGGAATCCAGATCTAGTTCTTTGAGAGACAGTGGAATTTTTCCAGCACTCTGTACCAGGTCGCTGTGGAAATGTATGGGGCGGGATTTTTCTGCTTCCCGTACTGTGCGGATAAGTTCCTGTAGAGGTTGAATCACACCGGTCTCATTATGAACACCCATGATCAGGACCATCTTTGTATCCGGTGTTAAAAGTTTTATAAGTTTTTCCACCTTGACTAACCCGTCTTTCCCGGGATTTATGACCTTCACTTCCCATCCCTGTTTTCCAAGTAACTGGACAGGATTCCAGATGGCTGGATGCTCTATGCCGCTGACTATTATGCGACCTTTGTCCCGTCTGGTAAAAAGGGAGGAGATAACCATATTGTTCGACTCTGTACCTCCAGATGTCAGAATAAGCTCATCAGCTTCACAATCCAGCACATCTGCACAGCGGCGACGGATTTCATCCAGTTTTTTATTAGCCTTCTGTCCTTCCTTGTGAAGGGAGGACGGGTTGCCGAAATATTCTGAGGCAACATCTGTCATCTCTTTAAGAACTGAGGTGAGGGGGGGCGTTGTAGCGGCCCAGTCTAGGTATACCATCTTTTTACAATACCAGAGGGGTCCTGAGGGATGCAAGTGATCCGGTTATTCAGATTTCAATTGATTAAATCGGAATAGTCTGCTAATTTCTATATATGGAAAACAAATGTAACTGCCCGGAAGAAATGGTGGAAGGGTATGCCCGAAAATTAAAGGTTTGCGGTCACCCCCTCAGGCTCAAAATGTTGTGTCTGATTGAACGTCAGGATTGCTGTGTCTCAGAATTGTGGCAATGCCTGGATCAGCCTCAGCCCGTCATCTCCCAGCATCTGGCGGTACTTAAAGACAAAGGAATAGTGGATTCTGCGACAGAAGGAAACAAGAGGATCTACCGCATCGTCGACCCCTTCGTTCAGAACATCATCGCCGGATTTGATGGAGTATTACCCGAGGCAGCTTCCTGAGAGTGAATCAGCTTCAAAAACTCCTGATTTTGTCAGTTTTAAGCCTAGCCAGTCTGTCCTGTCAAAATTATCCAGATGCCTCTGATGTTCTTGTAGAGCAGACTTACAGCTTTAGTGAATTTGACAGCATCAGTGGCAACAGCGCCTTTGAGGTCTATGCCTCCTATGGTGAGTCCTATTCTGTCAGTATTACCGTGAATGAAGATCAGTTTGACAATCTGGATGTTTCTGTATCAGATGGTGAACTAATCATTGATTACTCCTCATCAGAAGACTATAACAATCTGCAATTCACAGCGGATATCACTCTTCCCGAATTGAACCGGGTACATCTTTATGATAGAGCAGTCATCTTTTTTTATGATAGAACCATCGGCACCGATAATCGCTCCAATTGGAACGACAGCTTTTCTGAAATTGGAAAGACTCTTGAAATCCTTCTGGATGGTGAGTACTCCCATGCGTCCTTCGATATGGAAGTTCCTCCACTCCCGGAGGGAACGCTCTATCTCTACTCCCGCAGCGATTTCAGCGCCTACAACAGGACTCATACAGTCAATGCCAAAGAGCTGGTGATTCACTCTGAAGCAGACAACGCCTCCAGTTCGGTGACCCTCCGTTCCGAAACTCAACCTGATCTCATGATTGTTCAGGCCGATCATTACGGGACACTGAGTATGAA
>NZ_JAQIBL010000220.1 GCF_027859075.1 Oceanispirochaeta sp.
GTTCCATTATTCATAATGAGGATCTCATCCTGCCTTAAGCCGTTTCGGATTACTCATCAACTTATAGTACGGTCAACCTGAAAGAACTGCTGGCGGAGCTGAAGAGAGAAAAATAAATCATTCCCGGTAGAGGACATCAAATAAGGGAGACCGACCGGTTCCTGCTGCACTTTGTACAGGTTTATTTACCGAAGAGTGGGAGTCCGGGGGTGGGCAAAAATCTTTGATTCTGTGATTCCCATCTGTACTGCTGCCTGCCTCGCCACTGTCTGACTCAGCCAGTTTGGCTGGTGAGCGTCCGAACCGATCACAAAGCGGAAGCGGTTCAGATGGGGAGCGAAAAAGCTTTTATAGTCTTCTGTTTTCCATATATACCGGTTGTTAATCTCTACATAACACTCTGTGGGGACCTTGTTCAGATCGGCACCGATGGCAATGGGGTGAGACACAATCACCGGCTTGCCCGTACTCAGGAGTCTTTCCGCCCCTTTGTATTCGGACGCCTTGTCCCGGCAGTGGTAGATGTAGTAATCATAGGGATATTTCACCGCTTCCAGTGCATCGATACTGTCGTTGACTTCGCAGCCGCAATAAAAGCCATATGCATAGAGTTTAGCCTGGTAAACATCAAATATTGATCCCTGTATATATTCAAAATGATCGCTGATTCCCCGGATAAGCGCATGGTTCAGGCCGGCAATCAATTCTACAGTCTGCTGGGGGACGATGGCACTGTCTCCGGTTGAGAAAGTTGTATGGACATGTAAGTCCTGTCTTATTGTTTCTGTCATACGTAAAGCTCCCGTGATATTTCATTGAGTCTGGAAGAATCCAGAATCTTTATACTCTTCCTTTTCTTTTCGATGATCCCCTTGTCTACCAACATCCTGATGGTCCGGGTGAGATGACGGTAGCTGCATCCTAGAAATTCTGCCATCTCCTCCAGATTTTCGGTCTCCAGCTCTTCAATGTCGTCCTCAGTTCTGCTTCCGGGATAGATGACCCTGAGGTAGCTGGCCAGCCGGGTTTCCAGGGGATAGTTCTGATTGATAGCACTGGTGATATTGAAGGTTTTCAATTTTTTTGCCAGGGCTTCTCCCAGCTTGAATAAAATAGTGCTGTTCCTTTGGGCTTCTTCCTTCATGGTTTTCATGGGAATGCCCAGGCAGACTACCTCTGTAATTGCCTGGACGGAGCTGATGGCGGGAGAATCAAGAAAGAGTTCCACATCTCCCATCAGCTGATAGGATCTTAAAAATCGGATCAGCATGGTCTGTCCGTTTTCAAGGCGCTTGAATACCTTTGATTTTCCCTCGGCATAGAGGTACAACAATGTACACTCTTCTCCTTCCCGGAAGATGTATTCTCTTGGCGAAAAAATGCAGATTTTTATGGTTTCTACTGTCTCTTTTGACAGAATCTTTGCCCAGTGAATGGCGTTAAGGAGCCTGTCAATTTCATCCCGGCTGTTGGAAGTTTGCATATATTCTCCTGAAATCATATAGAAAATCTGAGTTTAAGACATATGTCCTAATGGAAGAATAAGCCTTTGTGCCATGATGAGGCAAGGAGGAACAATCTTGTATCCACTTTTATCCATTGGTTTGGGTGCTCTGATTGCCCTTATGATCACTCTCAACTCCCAGCTGGCATCGTTGATGGGGATTATCCCGGCATCCCTGGTATTACACCTGGTAGGGTTAGGAACTATTACTGCCGTTATTGCCTTGAGGGATCAGGTTGGTTCAGGGAAAAGAGTTCCCCTCTTCCTCCGTCTGGGCGGTCTTGTGGGAGTAGGGCTGACTCTTTTTAATATTATCTGTTTCCAGGCCATCGGGGCATCTCTTACCATCGCCCTGGGAATTCTGGGGCAGACTCTAGCCGGACAGATTGTGGATATCACAGGCTTTCTCGGGATGGAAAAGCACCCTTTTCATAAGGGAAAGCTCGCTGGTTGGATTCTGATTCTGTTGGGAGTTCAATTGATGGCAGGCGGTTCCAGCGGACAGGGACTCTATGTGCTTCTGGCCTTTATGGCGGGTACAATGGTGATGCTTTCGTCTGTGTTAAATGCACAACTGGCGCAAAAGATCGGGATTTTCCGGGCTACCCGTAATAACTTTATCATGGGTCTTGCCGGCCTGATTGTTCTTCTCTTTTTCTTCTGGACCGGCCCTGAACCTTTTTACCTGATACCCCGAATTCATCCCTTTATCCTTGCGGGAGGTGGTGTTTTCGCCGTTCTGGTTGTCTCTGGTATGAATCTGATATTGCCAAAAATCCCGACTGTATACAGCACCATCCTCATTTTTTCAGGTCAGATTTCTACGGGGCTGATTGTGGATTATTTTCTATATGGACAATTTTCAGTTGAGAAGGCGGTAGGAGCCCTGGTAATACTCCTGGGGCTGGCTGTGAAAACCCTGATAGACCGGCATGTCGCTGCATCCTTGATGGAGGCTTCTTCTCTGATTAAAACAACACTTGTCCCTGATAAAAAAATAGATATATAATTGTATATGCATGTCCCGTCAAAGAGATTCACCCAGTCAATACTGATCACTATTATCGCTGTTTCATTTATTGGGATCAGTCTTTTCTCCTACTATAGTGCCCGATCTTCCATGAGGAAGGAAATCCTTCACTCTTCTCTCCCTCTGCTCAGTGAGAACATTTATTCAAATATTCAAAGCAACCTCTCCTTACCAATTAATATTTCTTCGGCCATTTCCAGGGATACTTTTCTGATCAATTGGATAAACAAGGGAGAATCGAATGAAAAAGAGATCACCGACTATTTAAGCACAATCCGGGAAGAGTACGGGTTTTTAACGACCTTCTTCGTTTCCGAAAAAACCGGAAACTACTATTATTTTGATGGTCTTCTGAAAAAAATCAGCCTGGTGGATCCCCATGATGTCTGGTATTACCGCTTTGTGGATTCGGGCCTGAAATATGATTTGGATGTTGATAGTGATGAAGCCTCGAATGGATTACTATCGGTCTTTGTCAATTTCAGAGTTGAAGATTCGGATGGCAGGTTTCTGGGAATCGCCGGAGTCGGTGTCAGACTGGATCAAATCAGTGCGACCCTGGCTGAGAAACGGGATCTGTATAATAGAGACATATACATGGTTGATGATACAGGAGTCATACAGGTCCATTCAGATTTGAGCAAAGTTGAAACAGTCTCAATCTATGATATACCAGGCTTACAGGATGTTGCTGATAAACTCCTGACCCCGTCAGAGCAGGCGATTGATCTGATCTATAATTCTCAGCCGGATCCGACCCTTATCAGTTCCCGTTATATGGAAGAGCTAGGATGGTTTGTTCTGGTGGAACAGAAAGAACATGAGTACCTGGGTGCTGCTAGACGGAATCTAATTCTCACTATTCTGGTTGGTATTCTCACTACACTTCTTTTGTCGTTTCTCAGTTCCCGGACAATAAGCAGCTTTCAGGTTTATCTGGAAAATCTTGCCAGTACAGACAGCCTGACGGGAGCCCTGAACCGCAGAGAGCTTGAAAAAAGATTCACGAATGGCATCTACAGCATGAAACGATACGGGAGTTCCTATTCTCTTATAATTATTGATCTGGATGATTTTAAAAGGGTCAATGATGAGTACGGCCATACCACTGGAGACAACCTTCTCATTAAGATGACCGATGTCATTCATGAGATGATTCGTCCTACCGATGTCCTGGCCCGCTGGGGAGGGGATGAGTTTGTCATTCTCCTGGATACGGACTCAGGGATAGCCCTTAATCTGGCCGACAGGATCAGAGAAGCCCTGTCTGAAGATGAAATTGTCCGGGCTCTGGGTGTGTCCAATTCAATGACTGTGAGCATGGGAGTCACTCCCGTGCTGAGTGATGACAGCCTGAAAGCTGCTGTTCTCAGGGCTGATGCCGGCTTGTATGAATCCAAAAATACAGGAAAAAATAAAGTTGTAATTAAAAGTTAATCTAAAGTATTTTCTCGATAATAAGATTCAATTTTATTCAATAAAGACGACCAAAAAACACACAGAGTCCTTGTTGTTTTCTCTATCTTTTCTCCATAGAATCTCCACCTATATATTGATAGTTAAACTTGTATTCTGGATAATATTAAATTATTCTCTTATTTATACTCTATAAATAAAGAGGGTTTTCAATGTTCAAAAATTTAAATATATCGATAAAAATCACTCTCCTTGGATCTTTGATTCTTTTTGTTACCATTTTTTCCGTGGGTCTGGTTTCTGTCACTCAGGGATCAAAAAGTCTTACAAACAGTGCACAGGATCAGCTCATTAACCGAACAAGTGACATCTCAAATGGTATTAATAAACTCATGGTTTCGGAGATAAAATTAGTATCAGGTCTTGCCGCGTCCTCTCCTGCGATTAAAGCCATGACACTTGCCGTTTCAGACCCGCAGGAGGCCAAGATTGCCCTGCAGGAGCTGAATGAAAATTTGGAGAGGTTTATGATGATCGATGGTTTTTCAACTGATTATCAGGGTGTTATTGTCATGGCTCCTTCAGGTTTAGTTCTGGCTTCTTCGAATCCTTCTTTTCTCGGCGTCAGTGTGCAGGATCGGGATTACTTTCAGGGAGCCCTGAAAGGCGACCTGACCATCGGCCGTTCGGCTCAAAATAAGGTAACAAAGGTCCCTTTTGTAGGAATTTCATCGCCCATATATAACGGCGAACAACAAATTATAGGAGTCTTGGCAAATCTCGTTAATCTGACATTCCTCAGTGATTTAATTTCAGATTCTGTCATCGGAGAGACGGGATATTCTTACATGGTCGATAAAGACGGCCTTACTATTGCCCATCCTGATGAAACTCTGACTTTTGTGGTGAATGTAAACGATCTGGCAGGCATGGAAATTATCGCTGACCAGATTCGGAATAAGGTCGAAACCGGTGTTCAGCGCTACGCTTACAAAGGGGTGGAAAAAACTGCGGGATTCCATAGAATAGACACGACCGAATGGTATGTTATCCTGACCCTCAATAACTCAGAATATATGCAGCCTATTATTCAACTGACCACTATCATTATTCTTGTTTCTGCCCTGGCCTTACTCCTCTCGATTCTCATTTATATTGCCTTTTCCAGGACCATCAGCGGGCCTATTATCAAGGCACTGGCCTTTACGAATTTGATTTCCGAAGGAGATTTATCTGCCCAGATTGAACTGACGAGCAAAGATGAGATCGGCTTGCTGATTGCCGGAATGAGAAACATGGTCGACAAGTTGAAAGAGATCATTTCTAATGTGAAAAACTCTTCGGATTATGTTAGTACAGGCAGTGATGAACTGAGCGATTCGGCTCAGCAAATTTCACAGGGAGCGTCCGAACAGGCTGCATCAGCAGAAGAAGTCTCTTCGTCGATGGAACAGATGAGTGCGAATATTCAACAGAATACAGATAATGCGGCGCAGACAAAATCCATTGCCATGCAGGCCTCTGAAAATGCTATGGAGGGTGAAGAGGCCGTTAGGAAAACAGTCATCGCCATGAAACAAATTGCTCAGAAAATATCGATTATTGAGGAAATTGCAAGGAATACAAATCTTCTGGCTTTGAATGCGGCCATAGAAGCAGCCCGTGCAGGCGAGCATGGTAAGGGTTTTGCCGTTGTTGCCTCAGAAGTCAGAAAACTGGCAGAACGGAGTCAGGTCGCTGCGGCAGAAATCAGTGAACTTTCAATTTCCAGTGTCAATATTGCAGAAAGGGCCGGTGAAATGTTGACTATCATGCTGCCCAATATTCAAAAAACATCCGAGCTGATTCAGGAAATATATCTGTCCAGTGACGAACAAAGAGTCGGTGCTGAACAAATCAATCAGGCTTTATTGCAGCTGGATTCTGTCACTCAGCTGAATGCGAGCAATTCTGAGCAGATGGCTGCCATGGCAGAAGAGTTGACAGCCCAGGCTTTCAGCTTGAACAACTCTATTTCCTATTTTAAGATCTCAAAATTAGAGCCTGTCGGAGACCGGCCAAAACTGCTGAAAAAGTAGCTTGCCCCTCAAATGCATATGACAAGGTTATCGGTATAATCATATCGATAACAATATATTGACATAGTCGCTGTTTTCTGTCATGATGGGACTGGATCAATCCGAGGTACCATCATGAAGGATAAAAAAACTATCACCATATGTATGGGGAGCTCTTGTTTCTCCCGGGGAAATAATCATAATCTGCAGATTATCCAGGACTATATAAAAGATAGAGATTCTGCGGATATATTCCTGTCTGGTGCCCTGTGTCATGAACAGTGCAGCAGGGGGCCTGTCCTGTATCTGGGGGACACCATGCTCAGCTTTGTCGATAGCTCTGAAATCCTTGATCTACTGGAAACTTACCTCAAAGAATAAACAGGAAAATGCCCTAATGAAACTCAACCCCATATATACGGAAATTACGGAATGCCAGGACTGTTACAAATGCATTCGCCATTGCCCTGTGAAGAGCATCAAGGTGGAAGACGGCCATGCCAAAATCCTTGTGGACGACTGTATTCTCTGCGGAAACTGCTATCTGAAATGTCCGGTAGGGGCTAAAAAGATCCGGAATGACCTGCCCCGGGCGCAAAGGGCTCTTCAGGAACATAAGAAAGTCATTTTGTCTCTGGCTCCCTCTTTTGTGGGGGAGTTCCCCGGGATCTCTCCTTCTGTACTGATCAAAGGAATCAAGAAACTGGGATTCTGGGCCGTTTCCGAAACTGCTCTCGGGGCACAGGAAGTGAGCCGGCATACCAGTCAGATTCTGAAGAAGGCCGAGAAGGGTGTCTTTATTTCCTCTGCCTGTCCTACCATGGTGGAATATATCCGCAAACATAAACCTCAATATTCCTCCTATGTCATCGATCACCTTTCGCCTTTATTGACCCACTGCCAGATGCTGAAAGATCTATACGGTGAGGATTGTATTGTTATTTTTGCAGGACCCTGTATTTCTAAAAAGAGGGAAGCCGATCTCAGAGAGGACCTTCTGCATAGGGCCATTAGTTTTGAAGACCTGAAGAATTGGTTCTCCCAGTATCAGATAGATCTGAATACTCTCAGCGGTGATGAGGATGAAAATTTTGTTCCCCAATATTCCTATGACGGAGCCTCCTATCCCCTGGAAGGGGGAATGATTCGGAGCCTGAAAATGCAGAACGTGGCCCTTCCGGATAATCAGCTTATGAGTTTTACGAATGTTCATTCCATGGCCGAGGTACTACAGAATCTGGAATCTCTGGGGCAGAAAGATCCTTTGTTTCTTGAACTCCTGGCTTGTGAAGGGGGATGCATCAATGGTCCCGGCTGTGGAAAAACATCAGGAACTGCGGTGAAGGAGAAGCAGCTCCTGGATTATATCACCAGCCGCGAAGAGCAGCTGTCTCTTTATAAACCCTGCAGCAGCATTATCTATAAACGGAAAATTGAGGCTGTGACGCAAAGAAGCTTTGATGAAATGGAAATAAGGAAGGCCCTGAATACCATTGGTAAATATGAAAGCAGTGATGAGAAAAACTGCGGTGCCTGCGGTTACTCAACCTGCCGGGATTATGCCGCAGCCTTTCTCGATGGCCGTGCTGAGAAGGATATGTGCGTCAGTTACCTCAAGACACTCTCAGAGAAGAAGGCGGATGCCCTCATCAAATCCATGCCTTCCGGCGCCGTCATTGTGGATGCGGAGATGATGATCATCCAGTGCAACAGGGCATTTGCCATGCTGATCGGTGAGGAGACTCTGGCAGCTTATGAAACAAAACCCGGTTTGAAGGGGGCGTCCCTGGAAAAAATTCTGCCCTTTACATCCTTGTTTCAAGGAGTCCTTTCGGAAGAAGGGGTTCTGGCAGACCAGACCTTTCACCTGGAGAATAAAATTTTTACCGGTTCTGTCTTTACTATTGAAAAGAATCAGGCTGTGGGAGGGATCTTTCAGGATATCACTCTTCCCTGGGTCCAGAAAGACCAGGTGATCAAACAGGCCCGGAAGGTGATGGAAAACAGCATATCCACGGTGCAGCAGATAGCATTTCTTCTGGGAGAAAATGCGGCTCAGAGCGAGATTATGCTGAACTCCATTATCACATCTTTCGGTTCTGAATCGGATCAGGAATCCGATGATTAAGACATTTTTCGATGTGGGTCATTTTCAGGTCACAAAGAAGGGCGAGTCTGCTCCTGGTGATGCTTTTCTGACCCGGAAGGCTCAGGGGCGGCAGAGGATCATTTCGGTGCTTTCCGATGGTCTGGGCAGCGGAATCCGGGCAAATGTACTCTCCTCCCTGACGGCCACCATGGCCATAAGGTCCATTGAGAACAATCTCTCTCCTCTTAAAACTGCTGAGCTCATTTCAAGAACCCTTCCTGTGTGCAGCATACGGAAGATCAGCTATTCCACCTTTACCATCGTGGATGTGGATGAGCATGGAATGGTGCAGATTGCCGAGTATGATAATCCGCGTTTTGTCCTGATCCGGGA
>NZ_JAQIBL010000221.1 GCF_027859075.1 Oceanispirochaeta sp.
AAAGATATTTTAGGAAGCTGATAAATCACTATAATAAAAAAATCCCCGGATAGCCGGGGATTTTCAATTTATAAACAGCTGGTTTTTGAATTATAAATACAGATCAGGATCAATTTAAAGATTTATTTTAAAATATCCAGAGCCGCTTCAAATTTTACTTCTACTGCCTTGTCATAGGGACGCTGTCCCTGGTTGTTTCTTGCCTCTTTATCGGCGCCCATATCCAGAAGGACCTGCAGGGTGCTCACGGAAACTTTCATGGCCGCGGCAATATGAAGAGGAGTATTCCCGTTATTATCCATGGTATTAATCTTTTCCAGGGTCATAAATGTTTTTACAGTATCACTCCCTTTTCGTAAAACCAGAGTCAGGGGAGAGGCATTCTGTTTGTTCGTCGCAAATATATCGGCATTCAAATTAAACAGATACTCAATAGCCACTTTATTGTCCACAATGACGGCTGCATGAAGGGGTGTATTCCCCTGGTTATCCCTCTTCTGGATGGAACTGCCCTGACTGACCAGAAGCTCCATGAGGGCTCTGTTCTTGCCTATGATGGTCTCAAAGAGAGGAGTCTTCCCGCTGTTGTCCCTGCTGTCTTTATCGGCGCCCTTTTTGATCAGGAAACTGCACATTTCAAAGTCACCATTGACTACGGCTTCATAGAATGGACTGCGTCCTTCCAGATTCTTTCTGTTAATGTCGGCCCCGGATGAGATCAGCAGCTCTGCCAGATTCAGGGAGTTCCAGTACACGATTTCATGAAGGGGGGTGTTTCCCTGAAAATCCGTACTGTTCACATCGGCACCTGCCCTGAGAAGAACCCCCGAGATTTCCAGAGAACCTGTCTTAACGGCTTCGTGAAGAGGAGTCGTACCTATCAGGCTTTTTCTGTTGATGTCTGCCCCTTTGTCGATTATAACTCTGACTACATCCGGTTTTTCCCAGAGAACTGCATGGAACAGGGGGGTATATTCCAGATTATCCTTTTTTTCAAGAACCGAATCTATCAGGAAGGAATCCACAAAGTCGGGACCTTTTTCAAAAGCCAGTGATAAGGCTGTCTCACCACTATTATTTTCAATATAAAAATCTCCTCCCTGTTTCAAAAAAGCTTCTGTTAAAAGGAGCAATTCTTTTTCGACTGCCAGATGAAGGGGTGTTTCTCCGTAAAAATTTCTATTATCGATACCGGCTCCGTTTTCAAGGAGAAAGCGGAAAACATCAGGACTGGCCTGCATCATAACAGCCAGATGAAGTGGTGTATTCCCTTCGTTGTCTTTGGCATTTATATTTGTCTTGTCCATAAACCAGCTCAGTGTTGTGACGCCCTTGGTCAGGCTGAGGCTGATGGGGGTTTGATTCTGCTTGTTTCTGGCAAATATATCAGAACCCCGCTGAAGAAGGAGTATCGCTATTTCAGAATTTCCTCTGTCAACGGCTTCCAGTAGGGGGGTATTTCCGTTTTTGTTCCTGTTTTCCAGTAGTGCGCCGTATTCAAGCAGAGTTTCTGCCGCCCTTCTGTCTCTGTTCAGTGTCACTGTCAGATGGAGAGGGGTGTTTCCAAAGCTGTTTTTGGCATTTACATCGGCTCCGGCAGAAAGAAGCATCAGAAGAATCTCGCTGTTGGAATTCAGGGTGAGTGCCATATGAAGGGGAACATTACTGTTGTAATCCGTAGCATTCACATCAGCTCCGGCGGATAAAAGGAGCGACACAATCGTTCTATACCCGCCTCTTACGGCGCTGTGGAGGGGCGTATTCCCCGGTTTATCCCTGGTTTTCAGATCTGCTCCCTCTTGCAGAAGAAGCTTGACAATGCCCTCATGTCCCTGTTCAGCGGCGATGTGAATCGCGGTCTGCCCAAAATCAAAGCGGTAATTAATATCCTGCTGATTATAAAGGGTATAAAAATAGTTAAATATTTCTTCCTGTCCCCTAAAAGAACCTGCTTTTATCAGGAGTGAGGCAATTCTGGCTTTTTCCAGGCTGGTTCTATCTTCAAGAGCAATATCCAGGGCCAGTTTTCCGTCCTTGTTTTTGATATTCAGATCTGATTTAAGGCTGATCAGATACTTTACGGCCTCTGTGTTTCCTTTGGAGGCCGCCAGGTGCATCAGGGTGCCAGTACCGACCATTCCCCTGTTCACATTTGTCTCCCGGGTCAGGGCTTTCAGTATCTCCATCTGGTTAAACCCTGATTCGATGGCTGTCAGCTTTTGCTGGTCCTGAATAAATATGTCTGCTTTTCCATCGACAAGAACTGAGGCTGTTTCGCTGTGGCCTGATGCGACGGCAAGGTGAAGAGGAGTCTTGCCATTGTTATCCAGGCTGTTGGGATCGGCTTTCTGCAGCAGCAGAAGTTGAACAATAGAAGTGTTCCCTGCCTCCGCGGCTATATGCAGGGCTGTTTTGCCTTTGCTGTCCCGTCCATTTACATCCACGTTTATTTTAAAGAGTTCTTCCAATCCTGCCGTATTGCTGTTCTGAACAAGAGAATGAAGACTGTCTTCAGTTACCGTCTTATCTTCGACGACATCCGGTTTTACTGTCTCCTCTGGAGTTGTTGTTGCACAGGAGGAGAGAAACAGGCTCAAAATCAGAGATAATCCGAAATATTTATATATCTTTATCATTGTCTTCCTTCTTATATTCATATTAGTCCTTACTGTATGATCGGTCGTTGTGAAACTGAATTTAATGCAGGAGAGTGTCTTTTTCCTGTTTGAGGGTGGATTCTTATGGAAATGATTGCATTGAGAGCTTAGAGAGTGTTAATATTCATCTCCCTGTTCCCGGTTTTGGTTCACAGGATAGTTTTAAATCATGGTATATTTTTAATAAAAACAGGGTGATTCCTAAGGGCGTGGTAATGGGAAACAGAGCGGAGTATGATTCGGGAGATTTTTTAAAGAGTCTTGGGTTTCCTGAAATCAGGGTTCATCAATCCAACGGGCATTTTGATTTTACGAAAGCCGGACGACGGATTCTTGTCATCGGACCTATGGGATCGGGTAAGACTGAATATTCTGCGAAAATCTGGAGAGATGCCCGGGTTACCCTGGAAAAATCAGATATTGTAGCTGAGCAGACCAGAACAGGAGACGCAGACCGGCGCAATGTCTTTTTTGTCCGTTCCGCCCTGGATGAAAAACGTTTTGAAGAGTATCCCGAAGATGCCCTGGCATACCGGGGCGGTTATGAACGTCTGGGGAATAATATTGCCAGCATCCGGAGTTCCTTTGATCTGGAGCAGCTGATTTCTGACTTTCCCCAAATGGGAACCTGGATCATCGATGAGGCCTCCTTTTTTGATGAAAGAATGGCCTATGTCATCAAAAATGCCTCTGATAAATGGGGACTTGTGTTTGTATACCCCACGCTCATCCTGAACTTCCGAAGAGATATCTTCAATTCGACTGCCCGGCTCTTGATTGAAACAGCAACTGATGTTTTTCCCCTGACAGCCTATTGTGAACATTCCGACTGTATTCAAGACAGTTTTTACACATACCGTTATTACTCGGTGGGCGGACAGGAGTGTCCGGCTCTCTATTTTGATCCTCTTATCATTATAGGGGGGGATCAAAAGAAAGAAGATCCCCGTGAACCGAATTACTGTACACGCTGCGATCATCATCACTATCTACCGGGCAAAGTATATACCTATTTCACCCTCAAACCTCTGGGGGAATCGGCGGCCAAAGGGAATCCTGCTCTTCTCCGGCAGGAGTTGGAACTCCTGGGGAATAATGTAAAAGAATCTGAATTGTACAGCAGTGTTCTAGGTGAACAGGAAGACGGTTTAAGCCATTCCCAGGTTATCATGAATGCCTTGAAGGTTCCCTGTCTTGCCGAAAAAGCTCTGTTATACCTGTTTGTGGAACAAAATCTTGTGAGCAGTGGTCTCTTCAAGCAATTAGCCGAGGATCTGAATATGGACAGAGAGTATCTGATCAGCCGATTGGCCGATAGTGGCCGTACTTTAAGGTGGTAATATGGATTCTATCAGAACTCTTTATAAAACCGGGAATGGTCCCTCCAGCAGTCATACTATGGGCCCTCAAAAGGCTGCTGCCGCTTTTTTGATCAATTATCCTGATGCGGATCTCTATAGGGTCAGCCTTTTCGGCAGTCTCGCCTCCACAGGAAAGGGTCATCTGACTGACCAGATCATCAACAGTACTTTTGCACCTCGTCCGGTTGAAATCCTCTGGTTCCCTGACAGTCTGATGCCCGAGCATCCCAACGGTATGAAGATGGAAGCCCTTAAGGGTAAGATCATTCTGGGCGAATGGGAGGGCTACAGTATCGGAGGGGGCATCATAAGAACTTCCGGGTTAAAAGCTGATTCGGAATTTACAGCTGTATACCCCCACGATTCAATGAGTAAAATCCTCAAACATGTCAATAAAAATGGTCTGACCCTCTGGGAATATGTTTATATGAATGAAGGCAAGGGTATCCGGGAGTTTCTGGGAGCCGTTCTTAAGGATATGATGAGATCTATCAATGAAGGACTCTCAGACGAAGGAGTTCTTCCAGGTGGACTCTATCTGAGCCGAAAATCAAGCAGCTATAGAAAGAGGGCTGCCATGCTGACCGCGCCCCTGTGCACTTCCGCCAGGCTGTTTTCCTATGCCCTGGCTGTTTCTGAAACCAATGCCAGCGGGGGGCTCGTCGTCACGGCTCCTACTTGCGGTGCCAGCGGAGTGGTGCCGGCAGTCCTGCGATCCATGAAGGAATCCTTTGATCTCAGCGAGACCGATTTAATCAGAGCCCTGGCAACGGCGGGAATTCTGGGGAATGTTGTCCGCACCAATGGTTCTATATCGGGTGCGGAAGTGGGTTGCCAGGGCGAAGTCGGAGTCGCCTGTTCCATGGCGGCCGGTGCGGCGGCACAACTGATGGGAGGAACTCCCCGTCAGGTAGAATATGCCGCAGAAATGGCTCTGGAACATCATCTGGGGCTGACCTGTGATCCAATTAAGGGGCTTGTTCAGATTCCCTGTATCGAACGGAATGTTATGGGGGCCAGCAGGGCTATCGCCAGTGCAGAATATGCCATTCTCAGCGATGGTTCCCATAAAGTGACATTTGATGAGGCTATTGCCACCATGACTCAGACAGGACGGGATCTTATGAGCAGCTACCGGGAAACATCACTGGGAGGCCTGGCCACCATTTATGATGAAAATAAAATGGAATAGTACTGTCCATTAATCCTACAATAAAAATATATATGAGAAAAAAGGATCATTCATGAAGAAGAAATTGTCAAAATACATCGATCATACAATCCTCAAAGCGGCAGCAACACCGGATGTGGTCATCCGCATTTGTGAAGAAGCCGTCCAATATGACTTTGCCTCAGTTTGTGTAAATGCCTGCTATACCTCTCTGGTTGCAGAACATCTTAAGGGAAGTACGGTCGCTCCCTGCGTGGTGGTCGGTTTCCCCCTGGGAGCCAGCCCCTCATCAGTTAAAGCTGCCGAGTGTGCCCAGGCTGTCCGGGATGGTGCCCTGGAGGTGGATATGGTACTCCATATAGGGCAGATGAAGGCCGGGAATCTGGATTATGTCCGCTCCGATATCAAGGGCGTTGTGGATGCATCTGGAAAGGCTCTCGTCAAGGTCATACTGGAAAACTGTTATCTCAGTCAGGAAGAAATCCGGAAGGCCTGTCTTCTCTGTGAGGAAGCTGGTGCAGATTTTGTCAAGACATCTACCGGGTTCGGAACAGCCGGGGCTACCGTCGAAGATGTGGCCCTGATGAAAAAAACCGTTCCCTCCCTCCAGGTTAAGGCTGCCGGAGGAATCCGGGACAGGGTAACCGCCCTGGCCATGATTGAAGCAGGAGCGGACCGCCTGGGAGCCAGTGCCGGAATAGCGATTGTTCAAGGAGATGCTGATGCGGGCAACAGTACTGGTTATTGATAGTTTTGGTATAGGAGCCCTCCCCGATGCTGGTGATTACGGCGATGTCGGTTCCAATACGGCTCTTCATATCTGTGAGCAGATGAATCGGCCTCTCTGGCCGGTAATGAAATCTCTGGGGCTCGGGAATGCGTCTGACCTACTTGGGAACCCCCTTCCAGGCTGTGAGGCAGTCTCTGAACCGGGAGCCTCTTTTGGAGTCATGAAAGAGACCTCACCAGGAAAGGATACTACCACCGGACATTGGGAGATGGCCGGCATTGTCCTTGAAAAAGCATTTACCCAGTTTCCCAAAGAGTACCCCTCCTTTCCTGAAGACCTGGTCAATGAATTTGTATCCAGGACCGGATGTGGCGGCATCCTGGGAAACAAAGCTGCCAGCGGGACCCAAATCATTGAGGAATTGGGAGAGGAACATCTGAAAACAGGTTTTCCCATCTGTTATACCTCTGCGGATTCTGTGTATCAGATTGCCTGTCATATGGGAAAATACAGCATTGAAGAATTGTATAAGATGTGCGAGATCGCCCGGGAACTCTGTGATCCACTGGCGGTAGGCCGTGTCATTGCCCGGCCTTTTGACGGACCGGTCGGTGAATTTTTCAGGACCAGGGAACGTCATGATTACTCCATTGCCCTCCCTGAAGAGACAGTTCTAGACCATCTGCAGAAACACTCAGTCCGTACTGTGGCGGTCGGTAAGATCGGGTCTATCTTCAATGAATCCGGAATCTCCGAGAGCTTTCATGATGCGGGTAATCCAGATTGTCTGAAGAGGACAGAAGATCTTCTCTCCCATCCTTCGGATGGGAATGAATTTATTTTTGTGAATCTGGTCGATACGGATATGATCTACGGACACCGCCGTGATGTAAAAGGGTACGCAGAGGCTGTCTCTCTTATTGACAACAAGCTTCTCCGTTTTATGGAGCTCATGGCTCCGGGGGATGTTCTTATTATAACAGGGGATCATGGATGTGATCCTTCCTTCCCGGGAACAGACCACACAAGGGAATATGTTCCTTTGCTCTGGTATGAAAAAGGGGGTAAGCCCCGTTCTCTCGGAATACGGGGAAGCTTTGCAGACATGGCCGCCTCTCTCTCATCGTATTTTTCAGTGCCACCCATGAAAAACGGAGTATCCTTCCTATGAAAATACAGAAATTTTTAGCAGAACCAGATCTTGATGCAGAATCTTTGAGGCAGTGGTTTCAAAAGCAGTATGGAAAGGCGAACCCTTCGGTGATGTCCTCCCGCGAACGGGTAATCCGTGCACTGAATCATCAGGAACCTGACCGGGTTCCCTTTGACTTTTGGGGAGTTCCCGAAACATGGCAGAAATTATTCGATTTTTTCTCCTTAGAGAAAAAAGATGATCTTCTGGATCTTCTCGGAGTGGACTGCCGGATTGTGTCTCCCGACTATATCGGACCCGGTATGGAAGTTATGGAGGATGGCCGATTCTATAATGTATGGGGCAGTCTGCGTAAGATTGTGACCAATGAATACTCAAAGTATGAGGAGTATGCTGCTTTTCCCCTGGCCGAGGCGTCCTCGGTTGCCCAGGTTGAGCAGTGGGATAAATGGCCCAGCAGTGATTATTGGGACTGGGACAGCATCGGAAAAACTGTGGAACAAGCCAACAAACAGGAACCGCGTCATATTCGTTATGATATCGGCGGCATATTCGAGACTGCCTGGGGTGTGTATGGACTGGATAATTTCCTGATTGCTCTCTATGAAAAACCGGAAATTGTCTGTGCCATCATGGATGGTTATACAGAGATCTTCATTGAAAACTTCAGGAGACTCATGTCCCGGAGTGAATCATTGATAGACATGGTATATACCTATGATGATGTGGCTACTCAGGACGGTCTTCTCATGTCTCCGGATATGTGGCGGCAGTACATCCTGCCCTTTCATCAGAGGCTCAACAAGGTTATAAAAGAGTATGATGTAAAGCTTATTTACCACTCCTGCGGGTCTGTGATTCCCCTTATTGAGGCCTTCAGAGACGAAATGCACATCGATGTTCTTAATCCTCTGCAGCCCGCTGCAAAAGACATGGATATGGTCTACATCAAGAAGATGTATGGTGATTCTCTTGCCTTTCACGGGGGCGGGGATCTGCAGCGGACCCTTCCTTTCGGAACAGTCGACGAAGTCAGACAGGAAGTCGAGTCTTTGTGCCGGACTCTGGG
>NZ_JAQIBL010000222.1 GCF_027859075.1 Oceanispirochaeta sp.
GTCATTCCCAGGAATTAATTCCTTTTTCTAGTAAAATTTCCAGCATTCACCCATCATTATCCATTATGATGGAGATATGATAGACAGAGCACACTTTGGAAATACAGGCCACAATAGCAGTAGAACCCTTTTTGGGGCTGCATCCTTTGCGACGGTAGGACAGGCGGAAGCGGACAGCATAATGGAGCTTCTACTTGAATTTAAGATCAATCACATCGACACCGCCGCCAGCTATGGAGAGGCCGAAAAGCGTCTTGGCCCCTGGATCGCCCCTCATAGGGATAAATTTTTCCTGGCAACTAAAACGGAAGAAAGAAGCTATGAAGGAGCCATGAAGTCTATTGAAAATTCAAGAAGGCTCCTTGATACAGACGTCATCGATCTCCTTCAGATGCATGTGCTTGTGGATGAAAAGGGATGGCAGACAGCCATGAGTCCGGGTGGAGCCCTGGAAGCCTTTATTGAAGCCAAAGAGAAAGGATGGGTCAGATTCCTGGGCGTGACAGGCCATGGAGTTCAGGCGGCAGATTTTCATATGCGCAGCCTGGAACAGTATCCTTTTGACTCTGTTCTTCTTCCCTGGAATTATCCAATGAGCCTGAATGAACAGTACAAAGCATCTTTTGAAAAATTAGCTGAAATATGCAGAGAAAAAAAGATTGCCCTCCAGACCATCAAGTCAAGCTGCAGACGCCCCTGGCCGGAGGGAATCAAAACCAGAGACACCTGGTACCAGCCTATCGAAGAACAGGAAGATATTAACAAAGCGGTTGCCTATATACTTTCTAATCCTCAATTCTTTTTAAATACTGTGGGAGATATTCATGTGCTGCCCAGGGTTCTTAAAGCGGCAGATGATTTCTGTTCCGGAAAATTGAAAACACCAAACCTCCCAGAGATGCAGGAAATGAGTAAAAGACTGGATATGACTCCCTTATTTCACTAAGGAAGAGAGTCCGGTCTTTATAAATGGTTTACTTCTCTTCGGGATCACTTCCAGTAATCGGAAGTACCACAGGCTCTGAGGATTTCAGCAAAATAGAGGGTATGGTAATCTTTGAGGGGATAGTTAATCTCCAGTGACTCATCCTTGAAACACTCGGGTTTGATGGTATCCCGGTACATGGTCCTGCATTCCAGGATCAGTTCAGCTTCTGAAAAAGCGGGAGCCTTCACCGACAGAGAAGCCAGGGGAGTCAGACCGGATTCTGCAATTTTATCTTTAAAGCGCCCCGATTCAGACCCCATCAGACTCATGGTATTTCGAAACCCTTCAGGAAGTACTGAAAGTGTAAAATCGGGATATTTTTCTATGAATTCATAGGTATATCGTCCCGGACGGACAACAACCTGAACAAAGGGTTTCTTCCACATAACCCCCATGCTGCCCCATGCAACGGTCATGGAATTGTAATGGCCCTGTTCATAATCTCCCGATGTCAGAAGGAGCCATTGCTCTTTCCAGAGGGTTGTTGAGTTGACCCGTAAGTCATTTGCATCGATTTCTTCTCTTGTCATCCTTCAATCCTTAAATATTCAAATTTCTAAAGCGGACATTTATCGTCCAGAGATTCATGGGTGAATTTTTTTTCTCCCGAAGAAAACTGTGACACAAGTTGACCGCTGCCCAAAAGCTTGTACTTATAGATCATCAAACCTTCCATGCCTACAGGACCCCGGGCATGGATTTTACTGGTACTGATACCAATTTCGGCACCGAAACCGTAGCGGAACCCGTCACTGAAACGGGTGGAACAGTTCCACAGGACACTGGAGGCATCTACACGGGACATAAAGACAGAGGCCGTCTTCTTGGCTTCTGTCAGTATAGCATCGGTGTGACCTGAACCATAGTAATTGATATGCTCTATAGCCTCATCCAATGAATTCACAATTTTGATGGAGAGTTTATAATCCACGTACTCGGTTGCCCAGTCAATCTCTGTGGCAGGAACAATGTCGATGATTTCCCGGCATCGGTCACAACCGACAAGGTCTACCTTCTGTTCTTCCAGGGCCTTTTTTAAACCGGGAAGAACCCGGGATGCAATGTCCTGATGAACCAGAAGGGTTTCCACGGTATTACAGGCAGCTACATACTGAGTTTTCGAATCCACAACAATGGGAATCACCATGGCAGTATCCGCATCCTCATGGATATAGATATGGCATATGCCATCGGAATGACCCAGTACAGGGATGCTGGAGTGTTCCATGATGTACTTCACAAAGGCATTAGACCCCCGGGGGATCAGTAGATCGATATACTCATTCATGCTGAACATTTCATTGACATCGTCCCGGGTTTGCACCAACTGTATCCATCCGTAAGGGAGACCGGCGGCTACTGTCGATTCATTGATGATCCGGGTGAGGATTCGGTTTGTTTCAGACGCCTCCGAGCCGCCCTTAAGGAGAAGGGCATTCCCGCTTTTGAGGCAGAGAGAGGAGATTTGAACAAGCGCATCCGGTCGGGATTCAAAGATGATCCCGGTGACACCGATGGGGCAGCTGATACGGTATAGTTCAAGCCCGGGCTCCAGCTGTGTAGCCATCAGGGTTTCTCCTACCGGATCGGGCATTGAGATCAAGCTTCTGACCCCTTCGATGACCTGAGAAATCTTTTCTGAATCGAATTTGAGTCTCTTCAAGAGTGGTCCGGCCAGATTCTCCTTCACACTCCGCTCGTAGTCTTCCTGATTGGCCCGGATGATGTCATCCTTGTTGGATTCCAGGGCTGAAGCCATGGCTTCCAAAGCCCTATTTTTTATTTCAGAGCTCAGAGTTGCCAGTGTAAAGGAGGCTTTCCGAGCCTCTTTTGCTCTTTCCAATATTGTCATAGCTCTCTCCCCTTCATGCAAATGCCTTCCTCTGGTTTAGCATAAACAGCTGCTTTTTTCAACGAGGCTTACGAGGCGTGCTCTCTGATCCTCTGAAGAATACTGTTCATAATTTTATTGAGTTCAACAAAGTTTTCAGCCCTCCTTATCTCCCCTGTCAGAAGCTGAATCAGTAGGATCGGGAATGATAGTTTTCACAATGAATCCCATGACTATCGTACCGATCAGTCCGAGGGCCAGGAGAGTCATTCTAAAATGTAAATGGGAAATCCTATAGAAAGACAGGGAAATCATGGTCCACATCACAAGGATACTCAGGAGTTTCACCCGCAGACTCATCCCTTTCTCTCTCTCGTACTGACGGAGGTACTTTCCGAAGACCCTATGTCTCACGAGCCTTAAATAGAGGGTTTCAGAACTTCTGAGAAAGAGTCCTGCCGAAAGAAGTATAAAGGGTGTGGTGGGCAGGCCCGGTAGAATGATTCCCAGACCTCCCAGACCTAAGGACAGAAAACCCAGAAAAATGAGTAGAACTTTAACCAAGACGCACCCCCTGCTCCCAGTATAATCATTTTTTATATGCCCTGTCTTTTTCTTATGTGTTTGAAAAAATATGTTTATAGGCATCCTGATGATGACTCTTGGAAAAGTCTGTCAGACTGTAGGCAAAATCCTTAAAAAAGAGTCTATTAAGCCGCTTCCTGTCCACTTCTTCTTTCAGAATATTCAGGGCATCCAGAGGCTTCATGGAGTTCCTATACATCCTGTCATCATTGGTTATGGCTTCATAGGAGTCTATGATTGCCAGAATCTGTCCAATCTCAGAAATGCTGCTCTTTCCATGGGGGTATCCATTACCATCCAGTTTTTCATGGTGTTCCAGGGCTCCCGGAATGGCAATATGCACAGAAGGGTCATTAGACTGGAGAATCTCAGCCCCCAGTAGAGTATGACTCTTCATAATCGAAAACTCATAGTCAGTCAATTGCCGGGGAGACTTTAGAATATCGGTGGGGATTTCTGTTTTTCCTATATCATGAAACAGAGCGGTCAAACCATACTCTACAGTCTTTTCCAAACTCTTTTTAGTATAAAAACAATACCCCACAGTCAAGGCCATGACATTGATGGAATGAATCGTTGTTGTGTAGTCAGAGGGAGAGATTTTAGATAGATTTTTGATGACATCCGGCTGCTTGGAATAATTATCGACAACGACTTCGATTGTATCGGGAATGACTTCCAATCCACCTGAACGAGGTTCATGGAGAGTCTCATCAATAATATTAATCAGATCTTCCTTCACCTTCCCTATACCCTCTTCCATACTCTGATCGAGATTGGAACTGAAACCCTTCTGAACCTGTCTCAGGCATTTGCTCTTATCTTCGGGGCGGATATACAGATCCCCGGTATAGGGTTTATCCTTGAGGAGGTGATCGGTAATATTCATACCCGATGACTTATATAAAAGAACATTGCCGGAAGTTTTGTTCTGGTAGTAGAGGTCAATTTCATCATAGTATTTCAGATTAGATTTTCTAACCGGAATCCATTGTTCGCGCTTAATCGATATCATTCAATTTTACCTGATTATTCAAATATTTTTAATTGATTCTTAAATCTACACTAAACCTGTTTGTTTATCCAATAAATACCACTGTTTCTATTCATAAGTTATTTACTCATGTTTTTCAGGATGGGAGTCCTGAGGTTCCACTGTTTCTATCTGGTTTTGATTCAGAGATTCAGAAATAGTCTCCGTCAGGATCTCATCCATTCTCTCTTCCCTGATATGATTGAATAAACCGGCATAAAATCCACTGCTCAGGAACATATAGAATCCAAGAAGAAAACCTGAAAAGATATTGAAGGCCTCATTATCCACAAGGTAGAGGATTACAAAATTCAATGCGAGAGGTAGAAAACTGCAGACTCCGAATACAGCCAGGACTTTCTTTCTATTGAGTTCAAAAAGAATCCGGCTGAAAGAAGTAGCCCTGAAGTTTCTTGCCCCTTTCATCAGATAAAAATTGATAGATGAATAGTAGCGAATCAAGGATAGAAATCCAGTCAGCAGGATCACAGGCATAACAATGAGAAGCTGGGTCATAGGGGCCATATTCAGGGTGCTCAGAAAAACTGAGATTAAGGCAGCCGCCAGGACTCCCATCACCATAAGGGGAATCATCCGTAAGAACATAGCGAATGTCGTAGTGAGATAATAGGGTAATTTTTTAAAAGCCGAAGCAACAAGGCTGTTATAATCATCACAGTCCTTTTGTTTGACCAGCAGAACCAGGGCAATATTCGGAATGGTACCCAGAAGATTTAGAATGAGCATGATAGGAATAACCCCGGCATTGCCGCTATTGAGATGCCTCATCATATCTCCTGACCGCATCAGGATAAAAATATTGGTGGGAATATAAAAAATGGCCCATATAAGAGACATATAGAATATATGAGGCCTGATAATGTCCCAGGTTGAAGTAAATATTTCCTTTACATCTGACTCGACTAAAAAGGCTTTATTGTAAATTTTCATACTTTTTTATACCACAATTACTGTCTTTGGAACATAGTTCATCCCGACGGGGCGGCTGGATCACTTCCTGACGGGGATGGTAAACTGATCGCTCTGGAAGTCTTCTCCCCCGAACCAGAGGTCGATCTTGATCCCAGAGTCGGATTGAACCACATCACAATGTTTGACCTGCCAGCCCAGTAGATCCAGCCTGGCCGAACCAAGCATATCATGACCTGTCATGGCACCGTAATATCCTGCCAGCTCCGGTCGTTTGCGGCTATTCAGGGCCTTTCTCATTGAGTCAAGTTCTTCTTCGTTATGCTTATTGTCATCCAAAATACAAAGATGAAGTCCATCTTTCTCCTGATGTAGGGATACAACCAGCCGCATGGGATCGTCATCCAGCAGATAATTTGAGATTTCACCAATTAAATTCAAAATCAGATCTTTTCGTTTCATATATACAAAGCTCCCCTACATTTCATCTTTATTACTGCGATACCATTGAATGACGGCAACCAGGGCAGCCGCCGTAAGCCCACCGGCAAAACCATTGTTGTATAGATTCATGCCGCCCTGCCAGCTCCCGGTCTGGCTGACCAGAACGAAATGAATAAACCCTGCCAGGAATCCGGCAAAATACCCGAATTGCCCTGCCAGAGGGCCCAGGGTCGTACTGAACAAAAGAGCCAGGATGTGTCCCGGATCTGAAAGGGGTTTTTATAAAACAAGGCCCTATGTAGGTGTCGAAATTCCGCTAAATGTGGATGTAGAGGGAATCCTCCTCAAC
>NZ_JAQIBL010000223.1 GCF_027859075.1 Oceanispirochaeta sp.
AAAACTATTTTTAACATAATCATTTTCCATCTCATAGATTTTCGTGAAATTACCGGAGGAAATCAAATCTTCACTCCCCTTGTAAATCCAGAAGATTTTATAGCCCAATGCCGGGACAGGGGCCTGAAAAACTGAACAGTATCTCATTTGACCCATTGTGTATTGTGCTCTGCAGGGCAGAGTGGCATCCCATGAATGGGGATTAAAAACAACCAGCGGTGTGCCGTAGCCGGGATTGCCTCAGAGAATCCATTTCCTGACCTATCATATTTAAATTGGCGATAGTCGGTCCGCCTCCGTGATTCCCCACCCCTTAAAGATTCATCACAGGCTGTCCTGTTTCTCCGGCGATCTCCAGAGATCTTTGGATTTTCTGTTTTTCCATATTTCCTTTTTCAGGTGCTTCCCATAGATGGCCGTAAAGAGTCGGAATCCTGTAGGCTGCAAGGGAGCTTCCATCGGCAGAAGTCCACAGAAAGAGATCGTCCTTCAACTCACTTTTCTCTTTCCCATCGGGACGCATGAAAACATAACCTGAAATACCGCTTTTAATCAGAATCTGAGGCAATGCCCCATTATGACCGAGAGAGTCGACATTGAACCCGGGATAAAGACCCCCGCAGCAGAGCTACGAGGTATTCTGGCCCGACGAATAAAACTCACAGTATGTTGAGCTTCATCTTCTCCACCTGTAAACATTTTAAACAGGGAATTTGCCGCTGTGAAGATGTGAGTTTTCTCAACTTTTGTATTTTGATAGAAAAATTACCTATACCAGCTGAATATTACCCTACAGGATCATCCAGAAAAAGTGTAATATAAGACAACACGATACGCAAAGGAATATTCATGTCCCAGAAACCCAATGTTCTACTTATTAATACGGATCACTGGTCCGCTTCTCTTATAGGCGCCGCCGGTCACCCATCTATACTGACTCCCACATTAAACTCATTAGCCAGAGACGGAATAAGATTTCAGAATGCCTATTCGGAATGCCCGGTCTGCATTCCCGCCCGGCGCAGTCTGATGACAGGAACCACTCCCCGGACACATGGAGACAGGGTCTATTCGGACACCATGAAAATGCCTGATTTACCCACATTGGCAGAAACATTCGGAATGAACGGATATCAGACATATGCTGTTGGAAAACTCCATGTATATCCTCAGCGGAACCGTATAGGATTTGATGATGCTCTCATAACAGAAGAGGCCCGTTACGACTTCGGTGTGATGGATGATTATCAGATATGGCTGGGAGAACAGGGATATACAGGCCAGGAATTCATGCATGGGATGGGCAATAATAACTATCAGAGCCGCCCCTGGCATCTCCCTGAAGAAACTCATCAGACAAACTGGATCACCCGGGAAATGATCAAAGTTATTAAAAGAAAGGATCCCGATAAACCGGGGTTTTACTACCTCTCCTACCCCGCCCCTCATCCTCCTCTGGTACCCCTGCAGCATTATTTTGACCTTTACAGCAAGGAAGATATTCCCAAAGCTCTAACAGGAGACTGGGAGGGGGACAATTGTTATGCCTTGAAAGCTCTCAGGGATAAAACTGACCACTACTCGCAGAAAGAAAAAACTGACGCTCTCAGGGCTTTTTACGGTCTCTGTACTCACATAGATCATCAAATCCGCCTGGTAATTGGAACCCTCCGGGAGATGAGCCTCCTTGATAACACAGTCATTATGTTTATCAGTGACCATGGAGACATGCTCTTTAACCACAATATGCTGGCTAAAAGAGTCTTTTACGAAGGATCAGCCAATATCCCCTGTCTGATTTCAGGAAAACCTGTTGAGAAACTGAGGGGACAGATAGACAATAGACTGGTCTGCCTGGCAGATATCATGCCCACCCTGCTGGATATCTGCGGTCTGAAAATCCCCGAATCTGTAGAAGGTTTGAGTGCTGTGAGCAATGAAAAAAGATCTTATTTGTACGGAGAGATTGGAGAAGGAGATACGGCCAGCCGCATGATCCATGATGGTCGATACAAACTGATCTATTATCCTCTGGGGAATTACAGCCAGCTCTTTGATTTACAGGAAGATCCGACCGAACTTCATAATCTGTCACAAAATCCGTCTCATGCTGAAAAACAGAATGAACTGCAGAAAGAACTGATGTCCCGACTCTATAAAGATGATATAAACTGGATCCAGAATGGCATATTAAAGGGGCTACCGGACAAAGATTATTGTGCTTCTCCGGATTACAGCCTCTACAACCAGAGAGGTGGCCACTGGCCTCCTCCATCAGGTGGTTATGGTTCTCAGGGGAAATCCTGAAACAGAGATACAATCAGAAGCTGCCCCATGTCACAGCGAGGGCTCCCAGGATGATGAGAAAGCCCCCCATGATTTTGGGTCCAGTAGTCTTTTCCTTCAGGATAAATGCTGAAAGGATTAATGTAAAAAGAACCTGTGTTAATAAAAGAGCAGATGTGACTACAGGACCCAGTCTCTCCAGAGAAATCAGTCTGAAATTGAAATAGACAACACGAATGAGTATTCCGTTGAGCAGAGACAGGAATATAATTCTCCCCCACCCTTCCTTCGACTTGAGAGTGGAAAATCCTCCCAACCTGAAAAACAAAAAGGCCGCCAGAATAGCATTGGCAAGATTCTGAGCAATCAACAGAGCAGGACGCCCCAGGTCAGGCAAAATAATGGATAGGATGACCAGGTTTAACCCGTTCACAGCCGCAGAAGAGACTCCGAAGAATACGGACAGCGGGGTTGTACCCGGTGATGAGTCACCACGAAATACAAATCCCGCCAGAATAAGTACCGCAAAAACAATAAGCCCCAATCCTGCCCAGGAGAGAATTCCGGGACGGTGTGAAAGGATAAGAAGGTCCGATAATACTACAAAGGCAGGAGTAACCTGAAGCAGAGCATTCTGAGCACCAATATCTCCCCGTTCAACACCATTAAAAAAGAGAAGATTCATTGAGAAGGGTCCCAGAATGACTGATAACAGCAAGAGAAGGAGTGATGAGAGCGGTACCCCGGAAAGAGAGACAAAAGGGATGAATCCCAGAGCAACAGCAAGACCGGCAAAGGATCTGAAAAACATAAAAGTGATCGAATTGGTCTGTTTCAGAACAGACTTGGCCATCATCATGCCCATGGACATAATAAAAGCAGCACCCACCGGTAGAAAGTATATGGCAATATTCATTCGCTTATCATAGCCTGTTGCCCCGATAGGAAACCATTAACAATACAGTGATTATTTATACGATTCGCCATCGGCATAGGCTCGTGGGGATAAACCGGTTTCCCTCTTAAAGGCTTTGCTGAAATAGTTGGGATCAATAAAACCTGTAGCAGTAGCAACTTCGGCAACAGTCACCCCCGGAGTCAAAAGGAGTTCTTTTGCCATTTCCATTCTATGCATGATTTGAAATTCCTTGTAGCTCATTCCCGTCACCTGCCTGAAACAACGGCTGATGTAACTGGGGCTCCTTTTCAAATGATCAGAAACCTCCTGCATTGACGGAGGATCTCCGCTGTGTTCTTCCAGAAATGTCCTGATATCCTCGACTAAACGCTGCTCCCGTGTCCGGTGTGTCTGTCTGATATTCCTGGACACATCACAGAGGAGTGTTTCCAGAATTTCTATAACCTCTCCTATTTTATGTGCATTTTTTAACTGAAGAGTGAGAAAGTCAGGATTCAAAGATTGAAACCGCGTTGCAAAAAGAGAAATCAGACGTCTGTCAATGATCGTTAAAAGCTCCAATGCATAGCTTATTGCTTCTCCCAGACTTTTTACAGCTTTTTTATATTGAAAAAGATTCGTCAGCTTACCTTGAATCAGATGAAGCCGCCCCTCAACCAGATCATCCCCCAGGGAACGTTCCTGACTGACACGGCTCAGAGAGTCTGAAACCCAGGCAGAGTCCTGTTTCAGGACCGATTTCTCGGCAATTTCACGTACTAAATCTCTAAAATCAGTGATCGGTCCTAATAGAAGAGGTTCTGAAACAACAACTCTATTCTTGATTTTATTGGTAAGAGTTTTCATGATCTTCTCAGGATTGATATCTCCTTTCCGGCTCTGTAGAATGAGATCTGCCGCACCGGAAATACAGGCTCCATAACAATCATAGCCCATAGCGTCAAACCGCGTTTTCAGGGAGAGTAACAATGGTCTGCCGCTTCTGCCGGCAAGGGGCAGGGAAAGAAAATAGAAGGGTGTGGTTTTCATTTTAAGGATTGCTGATAACTCTTCCAGATTGGTCCTGAATTCCGGTCCCGGATGCCGGAGACGCCAGATAAGTTCCCGTTCCTGGGACTGTTGATTCCGGCCAGGGGCAGTCTGCTTTTTTTTATCGATCCTCTCCATGCTATTTCTGATGGATTCGGAAAAGTCTCTTCGTGAAACCGGTTTGAGAAGGTAATCAGCGGCCTGATATTTAACGGCCAGTCTGGCATAATCAAACTCACTATAGGCTGTTAAAATCAAGGCTTCCCCGGAGAGACCATTCTCCCGGAGAAGATTCAGAGCCTCCAGTCCCGACATTTCGGGCATTTCGATATCTACCAGCATCAGGTCAGGGTTCAACTCGAGAGCGGTCTCGAAAAAAGTACGACCTGTAGCGCATTCGGCAATGACCTCTATGGATTTAGAGAACTCAGCTTCCACAAAACTGCGGAGTGCCTTTCTTTCAAGAGCCTCATCCTCTGCTATGATCAAGCGTATCATGCCAGCCGCTCTTTGCAGGGAATCGTGAGACTCACAATGGTTCCTCCCTCCTGGGCATTGCTAATAGTAAAGCCGGCACGCTCGGAAAATGACAGTTCCAGTCTGTCCCGGACATTGGTGACACCGATTCCTTTACGGGATTCATCTCCTCTTCTACTCCAGAGATTCTCCAGGGATTCTTCTGAAATGCCGCATCCGTTATCCCGGACTTCAATATTCAGGAATCCTTCCTGCATCACCGTGGAGACTTGGATTAAACCATCTTCAGTGACATTCTTTAATCCGTGAGTAATGGAATTTTCGACAAGGGGCTGTAAGATCATGGGAGGAACCGAAACATCCTGTCCTGCCTCATCAATATCAAGGAGAAAACGGATTCTGTCTCCATGACGAACTTCCTGAATCAGGATATAGGCTTTCAGGACGCTCAGCTCTTTGCTGAAGAAGACCTCTTTTCCTTCATTATCCAGACTGTAGCGGAGAATACTCGAAATAGATTCCACAAGTGACACTGTCACATCAGAATCCATAAACATGGCGCTCCGCCCTACCATATTCAGGGTATTGAACAGAAAGTGAGGATTGATCTGCAGCTGCAGTGCCCGGAGTTGGGTTTCCCTGAGTGTCTTTTCCCTTTCGGAAGCAGCCAGTTTTTCCTTGTTCAGGAGAGAATCCAATTGGGCATTATGCTCAATGTCTTCAATGAACCCGATGATATTCTTCTTCATGTCATTGAAAGCATCTCCAACAGATTTCAGCTCGCTGTAACGGGTTTCTTTTAAATCTGGAATCAACCAGTTTTTAAGAGAGAGTTCCCTTGCTGCATTTTCCACAGAATAAAGATGGGATGACAGATCCCTGATAAAAAATAGGACTGTTCCAATGTCGAGAAGCAGCAGGATCGCCAGAACTGCGAAAAGCAGCCCCTGTGTCCGTTGCCATTTCAATAAAAAGGACTCATGAGCCTCATTTGAGGCATCCAGATAAGCCACAACTAGTTCCTGAGCCCTGACTACAATATAGACAGCCTGGGTCTTTAAATAACTCATCTCCTGAAAGGTCGCATCGTCGAATTTTTCAAGGCTCATTATGGTACGGGCGGAATTGTCATAATATTCCATCATGCCCAGTAGACTGCGCCTGTATGTGGAATAAGCTGGAGTGCCCGGAGGAGTAATAGCGTAAAAGTGTTCAGCCTTCAAAAGCTCCTTCACCCGCTCGAATCCTTGTTCGTATCGCTCTATTATTGAGGGATCCCTCTGGAGGATATAAGATTCGAACTCATCGATCATATGGCCGAGCTCAATGGGTAGCCTGGCCATAAGGGAATGGCGTTCCATCATGACCCTGTACTCCTTGATGACCAGGACATAAGCCCCGAAAGACGCTCCGTATCCTACAAAAAAAGTAAAAAATAAGAGAAGATATTACAAGAGAAATTGATTTTTGATTGATCGTATCTTTATTTTAAATGCCATTGTGGAACATGAATTTATACATTACCATTGTGATTTACAGCCATCTGATAATATTTTCCGGTAAAGTGAATCCAGACCAAGGTATTTCCAGTAATCGATATAATTGCTTCCATTTTGGAATATTATACATGCTAAGAGAATAATTCTCCATTGTAAAAATACTGTTTCATAAATAAATTGGTCAATAACGGGATCAGCTTTGAAAGCTGTTATGCCAAAAACCCTGTTTGTATGCCCAGCCGTTGTTCTTTTCTGACCAGGACCTATCCCGCTCAGAACGGGGTAACCCACAAACAAAACTCTCATATTTCGGGTGCCTTGCTTACCTGTTCCTCTTGGTCTTCTCCAGTTTTGAAATGAGTCATTTCTTCTTCCAATGCCTTGGATATCGCATCGGTCTCTTCGGTTAAGTTTTTAACAACCAGCATTTCTCTAATTAAATCGTTCACAGCACCGGTAATAACTTTTATCCTTTCGGTTGTCTCCTTCGAGATTTCTTCTACACTCTTTATTGCCCTTTGATTTTCCATGGTAACCTCTCTCATAGAATCATCGCTTTCCCTGACCTGGGATGAAATCTCATTAAGCCGGACCATAGCTTCTAAGATTTGTCTACCCCCGGTACTAAGTTCGATCATACTTCCTGCAATTTCATCAAATGAGGCAAAAACCTGGCTTACTTCGTTATCAATAAGATGAAAAACTTCACCTGTTTTTCTGCCTGATTCAGTAGCTTCCTCTATATTTCTGATTATTCCATTCATTTCCCCATCGATTCTTTTAGAATTGTTTGAGGTTGCTTCTGCCAATTTACGAATTTCATCTGCTACAACAGCAAATCCCTTACCTCTTTCTCCTGCATGGGCTGCTTCAATTGCTGCATTCATTGCTAGAAGATTTGTTCTTGAAGCAATATCAGCAATTAGTCCGGTAATGTCCTGAATTTCTTCAATACTGCCATGAACCAGGGAGATGACATTATTTGTTTTTTTCAACTTTGAACCACCCTCGTTGGATAATTCAACCAGACTATTCAAAGAAGCTTTCTTTTTAGCCGTTATATCTGTGACGCTGGATACAGATGATATCATTTGAGTTATGGAAGCCGTAGTTTCCTCAATCATTGTAATCTGATCACCGAGGGTATCTTCCAGTTGATTCAGTTGTTCTTTTACCGTATCTACAGCATGATTTGAAATCCCTACTGTAGCATCTAGGGAAGTCATACTTTCAGAAATTGAATGAGCAGATTCGCTCACTTTCTCCGTCGTTTTTGAAACCATATTGACACTGTTTATCAACTTTAATTTAAGGCTGAGATTGATTCCCGAAGTCTCTTTTATTTTTAGAATGGAAAGACCGAGAGCATCGGTAAAAGCGTTCACATTTTGACTTAACCGTCCCATTTCATCCCTCGTTTGGACTTGGATGCGATCGGCAAGATCTCCTTCTTTCATTTTGGATATTCCGATCTCGATTTTACTTATTCGATTAGCCAAAATATTTGCAAAGAACAGGGCGATAAGCATAGGAATAAGAATTATAGCGATGAGGACAAGTGCAACGATACGGGTTGCCCGCTTTTCATACTTTCTAATCTCCTCATCTATTGTATTGTACTGTGTCTCCAGGTTTTCAAGAGTTAATTCGATATTCTTATTCAAAGATGTTGTAATGCTCTGAATATAAAAAACAGCATCTTTGATTTCAATATCCCGTTGACTGCCGTCTCCTTCCATTGACCAGGCTAATACCTGAAGAGTAAATGGTTTCTCCTGACCAATAAACTTATCTGCTACATTGACTACATTGATTATTCTCTCATCCAGTTTATCCTGAGATTGGGCTAGAGTAGAGGCATAGAGCACAATGATCTCAATAGTCAAAACAATAGAGCTATTAATAGAAGGAAGGAATTCCAGATCAGAAACATCTGAAAAGGCTTCATCTAAGTCCTTTTTTTTCTCTTCAACCTGTTCCTTTTGTTCACGAAAAAGAGCACTATCCAAAAGGTTAACCTGACCGATATAATCAATTAATCTATAGTTGAGATTTTCCAATAATGACTGTTCGTCCTTAATCCGTTCAACAGGCATCAATAAGAGGTGATTGAGAAATAAAGATGCAACACCTGTTAGAGATGTTATTAAAACCAACATGATTAACTTGACTCGTATTGACATTGGATCTCCTAATATATCATACGCAAAATCTCCGGGGATACGGGAAAACCCTTATCCCCGGGAAAACCGGTAACTTTATTTATAAAAGAGATTTGGCAGAGTCATGACGATCTGCGGAATATAAGTGATAGCCAGAAGAACACTAACCATAACAAGATAAAAAGGAATCATCGCTTTTGACAATTTCTCAATGGAGATGCGGGAAATAGCACTGCCGATAAACAGTACACCTCCAACAGGTGGAGTAATCAAACCAATTCCCAGATTCAGAATCATGACAACTCCAAAATGTACAGGATCCATTCCCAGTTCCAAAACGATGGGCAGGAGGATGGGGGTCATAATAACAATGAGAGCCGACATCCCTGTCAATGTTCCCAGAAAGAGAAGCAGAAAATTGATCAGTATCAAAATAACAAACTTGCTACTGGTTAAGGCCATAATTCCACTGGCAAATAGTGCCGGAATCTTCAGAAAAGCAACAAGCCAGCCAAAAGCACCAGCTGAAGCAATCAATATCATTACAATGGACAAGGTTTCCAGAGAGGTCCGAAGGATCTTGAAAAATGATCTTAAAGGGATTTCCCTGTATATCACAAATGTGACGAAGAATGACCAGATGACGGCAATTGCCGCGGCTTCTGTTGCTGTAACGATTCCACCGACAACTCCGACGACAACGATGAGAACCGTCAGAAGACCCCATGAAGAGTCATATGTTGATTTCAAGGCAAATCTCAGATCAAACTTCTCGCCCTTGGGATACTTCCGGAGAACGCTGATAAAATAACAGTAGACCATAAGGGCTATCCCCAGGAATATTCCCGGAACCAGACCTCCCATAAAGAGCTTCCCGATACTCACTCCTCCGGCAGCCATGGCAAATATGACAAAGTTATGACTGGGAGGAACAAGCAGCCCCTGTATAGAGCTTGCCATGGTAACAGTCGTGGCAAACTCACCGTCATAGCCGTCTTTTTTCATCATAGGAATCATAATAGAACCGATGGAAGATGTATCAGCTGTGGCAGATCCTGAAATTCCACCAAAAAACATACTGGCCAGGATATTCACCATAGCCAATCCGCCTCTCATCCATCCGATAAGTGCCTTGGAAAGACCGATGAGTCTGTTGGAGATTCCTCCTTCTCCCATAAGGGCACCGGCAATAACAAAAAATGGTACCGCCTGAAGGACAAAGACATGGACACCCTTTACCAGATTGATGGCAATCATCTGAACAGGCATCTGGAGATACATTGTTGTCAGAACCGCTGAGATTCCCATTGCCAGGGCAATTCTCTGACCAATAACCATCATGAGCACAAAGCTTCCCAGTAATATGGCAATTGCAATATTAGGATCAGGCATTTCTAGCCTCCTTAGGAGAAATTCCAGTGGAAATTTCAAATATCAATTTTAAGCTGAGCATGGCAGCGAGCAGAATACCCCCTACTGGGACAGAGAGGTACAGCCAGCTTCTTGAAATTCCGATGGCTGAGTCCACCCAGTTTTTATTCATTTCGACAACTTTGAATCCTTCCACACAGAGAAAAATTGCAAAGGCGATAATAATCAGGTCATTAAAAATAGCAATACCGTTTTTCCACTTAGGGGGAAGATACTGATCCAGCACAGTGATACGAATATGATTTTCATTCCTGATTCCAATTGCAATGCTGAGCATTGAAAACCAGACCATACAGAGAAGAGAAATCCCCTCTCCCCAGGCGGGGCTTTTATTCAGGACAAAACGCCCGAAAACGACGATCGTAATAACAATTATCTGCATTATCATCAAGCCACTGCAGACAGCATTAATCGACTCATACATTCTCTCCATTGTCTTCATCAGACTGCTGGGCAGTTTACTGTTGGTTGTCATTTTGTTCTCCCTAAAAAAAACCGGCTCAGAGCCGCAGCTCCGGCCGGTAAAATCTTGTCATTCAGTTTATGAAATTACTTTACAGCCTGAATATCTTTGATCAGATCAGTCAGACCAGCACCATATTTTAAGAATACGGGAGTAGCTGCTTCAATCCATGCATCTTTATCACTCAGTTCGTAAAACTTAGCGCCTTTAGACTCCATGTCTGCAATGTACTCTTGGTTTTTCCTGGCTACAAATTCCTTAACAAAACCTGTACTGGCCACAGCAGCATCTTTGATAATCTTCTGATCTGCAGGACTCAGTTTGTTCCAGGAGATTTCAGACATATGAATGATAGTGGGTGCCATTGTATGTGTATCAAAGGTAAAGTTGGGAGCTACTTCAAAAAAGTTGTTTGTGTAGTAACCGGCAACGGGGTTTTCACCAGCATCAACAACACCAGTCTGGAGAGCTGAATACAGTTCGCTGTAGGCAATAGGTGTGGCAGAAGCACCAAAGGCTTCCATGAGATCAACAAACATCTGGATGTTCTGAACTCTTACCTTCAGACCTTTCATGTCAGCCAGGCTTCTAACAGGTTTTTCTGTTGTAAAAAAACTTCTGGCACCGTCGGAATGGTAAGCCAGAGAAACCAGTTTAGTTCCACCGGCCTGAACCTTGGCAAGGATTCTCTCTCCTACTTCGCCCGTCATAACTTTGTTAAGGTGGTCTTCATCCCTAAACACATAGGGAAGTTCATAGACATAAACATCCTTAACGCCCATATCAGCAATAGTTCCAGGTTTGGACATGGTAAAGTCCAGAGCTCCAACCTGTACAGATTGAACCATTTCACTTATTCCACCCAGCTGGCTGGAGGGATAAAGATCAATAGTAATTCTACCACCTGAATTCTTATTAACTTCATCTGCAAAAAACTGTGCTCCCTGCAGGAAAGGATGGTTCATAGGATTTACAGCACCAAAACGCAGTGTAATTGGTTCGGATGATTGTTCAACCGCAGCAGCGGGATCAGCGTCCTGCTGGCCACCGGCAAATGCAGAAACAGAGAACAGGATAGTCAATAATAGAATCATTAACTTTTTCATTAGAATACTCCTTATTTGTATTAGATAAATAATAATAGATCCACTTTGTAATAGCTGAAAAGGGTAATAATCAAGCCATATCTGGATTAAACAATCCATTATAGATCTTTCTCATCCACCATTAAGGATCGTCCTGGATGGAATCTGTGACTAGTCCCCGGGAAAAACAGCTTTCTTTTATAAAGGATACACCCCTATGCAGAATCGGCTCCTATTAATTCAGCTGTAGCTGACCTTTTTCAACCCTTCCCCGTCGATACAGTTCGCCAGATGATCAAGAATGACCGAGGATTTCCGTCCTTCTATCCCGTCACAGAGCAATTCTTCATTTCCTTCTACAGCTTTATTGAAATTATCTATCAGTCCCCAGTGGGTATAGCGTAGCC
>NZ_JAQIBL010000224.1 GCF_027859075.1 Oceanispirochaeta sp.
CCGGGATGGTGCATGAGGTCGATCATCCACGGATTATACAGAAATCCATAGCAAAAGGGACTGCAAATATGCGCAGGACCAGGGCCATGACGGAAGAACAGGTCTATCAGGCACTTGAATTGGGTTTTGAAAGCGCTTCAGCTGAAATTGTTAATTCCTGTGACCTCCTGATCACAGGTGAAATGGGTGTGGGAAATACAACATCTGCCAGTGCCATATATTCTGCTGTTACCGGAATGAATCCGGAATTGATAACAGGATCCGGAGCAGGTCTTCCAGCAGATCGGGTAAAACATAAAGCCCTGATCATAAAAGAGAGCCTTGAGCTTCATAAACCAGATCCGGAAAATCCTGTAGATATTCTCTCCGCCGTCGGTGGATTTGAATTAGCGGCCATGTGTGGTGTCATGCTTGCCGGTGCTGTTCATCGCTGTGCTGTCGTTGTTGATGGTTTTATTTCAGGTGCTGCCGCTGTTCTGGCAATGAAATTTGATCCCGCAGTCCGGGATTTTCTGATATTCTCTCATCAATCCGGAGAAACAGGATTTTCTGAAGTCAGCCGAATCTTCGACATCGATCCTCTGGTCAATTTGAACATGAGACTCGGGGAAGGAACTGGAGCCGTCATGGTTCTCCCTCTCATTGAAAATGCCCTGGCATGTTATTACCAAATGGCCACCTTTGAGGAGGCTGGAGTGACCGAGGTTGTCAATGATCCGTAAACTGATCTATGCCCTCAGGTTCATGACTTCACTGCCAATCCCCTGGAATGAGAATGAAGATTTGGTACAAGTATCCCGATCTTCCGGATTGTTTCCACTCGTAGGCCTTATCATTGCCCTCTTCCTCTATGGCCTTCAGATTTTATCTTCCTGGATTTTCAATCCTCTGACTACTGCCTTCCTGCAGACCCTTGCCTGGGTCATCATGACGGGAGGGCTTCATCTGGATGGACTTTCTGATAGTATTGATGGTCTGGGGAGCCGCCAGAACAGGGATAGAACCCTTGAAATCATGAAAGACAGCCACACTGGTGCCTTTGGAGCTCTTTCTCTGATCCTCCAGATTCTTTTGAAGACCTTCTTTTGTTATGAGATCAATGAGATTGATCCATTATTGATACTCCTTGTCCCTGTCACAGGGCGATGGGGTCAATTGATCAGTATCCTTTATTTTCCCCCTGCCAGGAAGGATGGTATGGGTCACTTTTTTCAGGAACATATGAGGTTCCGGGAATTGGTTTTAGGATTTTTTACAACCCTGCTTGTATATATAGGTACGGGTAAAACCGCGATGCTTTTCATTCTGCCGGTTCATGCTCTTTTTGTATTGTTAACCAGCAGGCGTATCAGCAAAAAGCTGGGTGGTTTAACAGGAGATATTTATGGATTTATATGTGAGACTGGGGAATCTGTTGTTCTTATTATGATACCTGTGTTTTTCGCCGTAAGGCTCTATTTTTCTTTAGGATAATGACTGTATTATTTCATCCATGCCCTTTTCAAGGGATGTGAAAATGAAATCAAAGATTTCTTCTTTTTTATCTTCATCTGTTTCAAAATTGGCTATATATAACTTCTTATCAGCTATCATTCGGCTTGATCCAATGACCCCTTTGACGTTGATTTCGTAAGCTCCCACCTTCAGTCTCATATTTGAAAATGAAGAACCAACCAGCTTGTCTAGGTCTTCATCTGTAGAAAAAGACAGGGCTTTTGGACTAATATCATGCATATTTGTTGAGTATGTATCACTGTTACAGTTGAAAAGGATAGAACTAAGGATCTCATTATAATTTCCATATCGCACAAACTCTCTTTTTCCATGGGACTGAGCCTCAGTTAAAATTTTATATATATCCGTATAGACTTCTTCATCCGATCTATCAAGGGAGATATAATCCAGAATCTTATCTCCATAGCTGACTTTTTCCATAAAAAAAGAATAAACCATAAGATTTTCATACTCTTTCTTGTGAAGATCTAGATCATTAAAACTGGTGAAGTTGAAATCCTTATAAGGATAATCTGTATTGATAAAGAGTACCGAGTCAGGAAACTTTTGTAATAGAGGCAGTAGATTTTCCGTGCTGTTCAGTTTGTATATTTCAAAACCGTCCTTAAAAATACGTTTAATGATTGTTTTAAAAAAATTTTGAGGGGGATATAGAAAAAAAACTTTTTTTCCTGAATTGAAAGCCTGCATTTTATCTCCTGTAATTATAAATAGCATTCTAATAGTATAGTGAGTCTTTCTCAATCATAATTTATTTAGGCCTTTTCTTCACGGGATCATTTCAAAATTTTTTAAAATCTTCAGAATTCATTTAATGAATCCTGAAGATTCTTGTGTTACTCTTTGGATATGATCACTTTTCCACTGATTTATTTTATTTTAAATATTGTCACAGGATGCATGTCCCTTTCTCTCTTCATTCTTCTCCTTGTTTTTCGTGGACCAAGCATTTTTAAACCAGCAGCTCTCTTAATGTTTCTGTTCTGGTTCTGGCTCATGACAGAATTAGCAGAATATTTTA
>NZ_JAQIBL010000225.1 GCF_027859075.1 Oceanispirochaeta sp.
CCCTCTTATGCGTAAGTGCCTTCGGGAATACTCTGTTCTGGATCACCATCGGAGGGATCATATATATAACCACAGGCATTACAAACCCATATCATTTTTATCTCCTTTAATGTCTATCCACTAAGGGCTTAACGATTTTCGATTGGAATAAATTCCCTGTCCAGTGGTCCTTCAAAAAGAGCCTTAGGCCTGAAGATCCTGTTATCCTGCCTCTGCTCCAGGATATGAGACAACCATCCCGGTGCTCTGGCCATGGCGAAAATGGGCGTAAACAAGGAGGATGGAATATCCATGAGATCATAGACTGCTCCTGAAAAGAAATCCACATTGGGGTAGATAGCCTTTTCTTTCTCATCCATCATTTCACGGAAGACCTTCTGAATTTCTTTCAGCATATTGTAATTCACCGAGTTTCCTTTTTTAGCAGAAAGAGTCTTCAGATATCCTTCCATCAGTACAGCCCGGGGATCCATGGCCTTGTAAACTCTGTGACCCATGCCCATAATCTTCCTCCTGGTCCGGCTGGCTTCTTCCAGAAAGGGCCTGACATCATTGACGGAATCGATTTCCTTGAGCATGCTCACGACCTTCTCATTGGCTCCGCCATGAAGAGAACCATAAAGAGACCCGATGGCGGCGGAAATACTGCAGTAACATGTGGAAAGGGATGACGCAACAACCCTGGCCGTAAATGTTGAGGCGTTCAGACCGTGCTCGGCATGAAGGATCAGACATTTATCCATGATCTCACCCTCTTCCCGGTCCGGGGCGACTCCCCGGAGCATGTAGAGGAAGTTGGCGCCATGATTCAGATCGTCCCGGGGAGCAATAGATTCCTGTCCATTCTTAATGCGGTGAAAGGCGGCGATAATAGTGGGTAACTGGGCAATCTGATGCAGTGTCTGCCGGCAGTTGCAATAGGCGGAGTGTTCAATCTTATGGTCTACATAGCCGCTGAGAAAATTGATGGAAGACTGAAGCAGTTCCATGGGGTGTGATTCCCGGGGGAAACTTCTGATCATATCCAGAATGGGAGGACTGATCTTGCGGGATTTTCTCATTTTTACTGTAAAATCATCCAGTTCCACCCGGTTGGGCAGATGACCGTAGAGAAGGAGATAAGAGGTTTCTTCAAAGCTGGAATACTTTTCAAGAACTTCTATGGGATAACCGTAATAGTACAACCTTCCTTCCTCACCATTGACCCTGCAGATGCTCGTCTTGGTAACAAAAACACCTTCCAAACCCTTATGAATCACTTCTTCTGACATCATCAAACTCCTTATTAGGACATTTCACTAGACTCCGGGACTTCCCGGAACCGGCTGGGTTTTACAAATCGATAAGAATCCTCCGGGGATCCTCGATATCCTTCTTCACGACATTCAGAAAACTCACCGCCTCTCTGCCATCCACGATCCTGTGATCATAGGTCAGGGCCAGGTACATCATGGGACGGATGACAATTTCATCATTTAAAACAACCGGTTTCTTCACAATAGAGTGCATCCCCAGTATGCCTGACTGACCGGGAGAGGGTATGGGAGTGGATAACAGACTACCGAAAATACCGCCGTTGGTGATGGTGAAAGTACCGCCGCTGAGCTCATCGGGCAGAAGTTTCCGTTCCGCGGCTCTTTGAGCAAATGAGATGATCTGTGATTCGATCTGTGCAAAAGACAGACCGCCGGCTCGTCTGAGAACCGGAGTGATCAGTCCCTTATCGGTGGAAACGGCGATACCGATATTCAGATAATTTCGGAGCAGAAAATCCTCTCCTTCGATAACGGCATTGATCTGGGGATATTCGGCCAGGGCTGCACAGACGGCTTTGACAAAGAAACTCATAAACCCCAGTTTGACCCCCTTGCTCTTTAAAAAGTCATCTTTATAGAGATTTCTTATTTCCAGGACCGCCGACATATCCACCTCGTTGAAGGTTGTCAGATGGGCAGACTGCTGCTTGGACTGAACCAGATTGGCTGCAATTTTCTGTCTGATCCGGGTCATTTTCTTCCGGGTAAACTCCTCTGAAAACGGAACCGGGACGGCCCCCTCAGCCGGAAGAACCGGCGGAACCTGAACAGGAGGGGCAGGTGGTTCACTCGCTGTCGGTTGGACAGGCTGGATTCCCTTGGATTTGACATATTTCAGAACATCCTCTTTGGTGACATGTCCTTTCTTCCCACTCCCGGGACCATCCATGGATTTCAGACCGTAAGCCTGAAGAGTATGACGGACCGAGGGGGAGTAATGATCTTCGGAAGCGATACTGGTGTTGATTTCAGGAACATCAGGACCGGCAGATTTCACATCCGTATCCACCTCTGCCACGGACTGACCGATCTCCACTTCTGAATCTTCCTTGACGAGGATTTTCAGGACTCCTGCCACAGGAGAAGGAACAGCCAGGGTGGCTTTATCGGTTTCCAGCTCGAGGACCTCTTCTCCCGCCGCCACAAAATCTCCATCCTGCTTCAGCCATGCCGCCAGAATTCCACCGGTGACGGATTCACCCATTTCGGGAATTATCAGTTCAATCATTTATCATTCACCTCTTCAAAAGCTTCTTGGAGGAAGGATTCAAGTTCTTCCATATTCTTAACATGGGCGCCCGCGGAGGAACTGGCCGAAGGAGGCCGGCCCACATAAGACCAGTTCCGGTCACCCAGACGGCTGAGCCGTTCCTGCAGGAAAGACCAGCTTCCCTTGTTCCGGGGTTCTTCCTGGACCCAGCGGAGTTGCCTGAACCAGGGATAAGACTTGATCAGCTCTTTCAGCCTCAGTTCGGGGAAGGGGTAGATCTGCTCCAGACGGAGGATGGCGCATCTCTCACTGTCAAGCTGATCCCGCCGTTCCAGCAGATCGTAGTAGACCTTGCCCGAACAGAGAAGGATAACCTCGGCTTTCCGGTATTTCGGATCATCTTCCAGGACTGTCTGGAACTGGCCTTCCTCCAGATCCTTCAGATCAGAGACTGCCAGTTTATGCCGCAGAAGGCTTTTAGGAGTCATCAGGATCAGAGGTTTTCTGAAGGGCTGAATCATCTGTTTCCTCAGGATATGGAAATACTGTGCCGGAGTCGTGAGATTACAGACCTGCATATTATCCTCGGCACAGAGGCTGAGGTAACGTTCCAGATAGGCATTGGAATGCTCCGGACCCTGCCCTTCATAGCCATGGGGAAGGAGGAGTACCATACCGCTGGAGCGGAACCACTTCTGCTCTCCCGAACAGATAAACTGATCGATGATAGTTTGGGCTCCATTGGCAAAATCGCCGAACTGTGCCTCCCAGAGAACCAGTACCCGGGGCATGGCCAGAGAGTATCCATACTCGAATCCCAGGACCGAAAACTCTGAAAGAGGACTGTCATACACGGAAAACACACCCATCGGACCTGAAGGATCTTTTTCAAGATGATTCAGAGGGGCATAGGATTGTGGATTTTCTGCAGACACATCCCACCACTTGGCATGGCGCTGCGAGAAGGTACCCCGCCCGCAATCCTCTCCGGAAAGACGGACATGATAGCCCTCCGTCTGGAGACTGCCGAATGCCAGGGATTCGGCAAAAGACCAGTCGATCCCCGTCTTATCATCCAGTGCCTTCCGCCTGTTTTCTACAAATCGCTTCAGCTTGGGATGAGCCGTAAGGCCTTCGGGAATAGTGGTTAAGACCTCACCGATCCGTCTAAGCCGGTCTGGAGGAACCCCGGTGGGAGGAAAATCAAAAGAATACTCAAAGGTCATGCCTTTCCAGTCCCCCTTACGAAAGGCGTTATTCCACTGGTGGTCTCCATAGCCCTTGGCTTCTTCAAAATCGGCAGCCAGTTCCGTAATATAGGAGAGCCTGAACCCCTCCTGCTCAATCTTGGACTGAATATTCTTCTCTTTCAGGATTTCACCATAGAGGGTGGTCACCGAGGGGTGCTTTTTAATCAGATGATACATGATGGGATGGGTAAAGGAGGGCTCATCCGCCTCATTGTGGCCCAGACGCCGGTAACAGATGATGTCAACAACCACATCATAGCCGAATTTATGCCGCCAGCGGACAGCCAGATCCATGGCCTTGATCACCGATTCGGGGTCGTCTCCATTGGCATGGAATATGGGTATGGGAAGGGATTTAGCCACATCAGTGGCAAAAAAAGTGGACCTGGAATCCCGGGATGCCGTGGTAAAACCGATCTGATTATTGATGATGATATGGATGGTTCCTCCCGTCCTGTAACCCTTGAGCTGAGAAAGATTCAGGGTTTCATAGACGATCCCCTGCCCTGAAAAAGCGGCATCCCCATGAATCAGGATGGGCATGACTTTCTTCCGGTTTGTGTCGCCCCGTCTTCTCTGGATACCCCTTGTTTTTCCTTCCACTACCGGGTTCACGGCTTCCAGATGACTGGGGTTGGAAACCAGAGAAATGTGAAGACTCCTGCCTTCATCATCTGAGAAATCACAACTCTGTCCCACATGATACTTCACGTCCCCGCTGCCGCCGTATACATAGGGCTGATAGTTATTCTGAAACATGGCGAAGATTTCGGCGGCAGGTTTGCTGATGGCATTGACCAGGACGTTCAATCGTCCCCGGTGGGCCATGCCGATGACAGCTTCCCTTATTCCCAGACTGAAGGATTTTTTGAACAGATATTTAAGTGCAGGGATAACAACCTCTCCTCCTTCCAGGGAGAACCTCTTCTGCCCCACAAAGCGGTTGTTGATGAATTTCTCAAATTCCTCGGCCCGGATTAAATCCTCCTGTATCCCCTTTTGAAGAGAAGGATTAATAGGAACTGATTTCTCGGGACGTTCCATATTAGTGATCAGCCAGTTCCGCATGGAAACATTCTGAATATGGAGGATTTCGGCTCCCAGAGTTCCACGGTAAACCTCATCCAGACGCTTGATGATCTGCTCCAGGGGCATTGATTCTTCCTTGAAAAAACGTCCCGGATTGAAGGATTTCCCCAGATCCTCCGGGTCCAACCCGAACTGCTCGGGTTTTAATGACTCCACCCCGCCCTTCATGGTCAGAAAGATGTATTTCATCTCCCTGGTCATGTAGTGTCCCAGAGGATTCAGATGACCATGGAGGTGCCCTGCATCCCGGTACGCCCAGATCAGGGCGTTGAGGCGGCTCTGTTTATCAGAAAGGGTATTGTCAATAGAAGAAGAGGAACCTCCCAGCTGGTCCAGGTCTTCTGAAGAAAGTTCCCCACTCTCCAGGAGAGATTCCAGATAGGCTAGATTGTCGATGGATATGCCCTTGTCAGCCATTGTGTTCCTTCTAGTTCAATTTTTTCTTTATCAAGCCGGGAATTTCATCCGGTTTATCGGCAACATCGACCCCGGCGGCCTCAAAGGCGGCAATTTTTGCCTCGGCCGTTCCCTTTCCGCCGGAAATAATGGCTCCCGCATGGCCCATCCTCTTTCCCTTGGGAGCAGACCGTCCCGAGATAAAGGCAACGACGGGCTTGGTCATTTTTCCTTTGATGAACTGAGCGGCCTCTTCTTCGGCTTCACCGCCGATTTCACCGATCAGCACCACAGCCGTGGTGTCCGGGTCGGCTTCAAAGCGCTCCAGCAGATCCACAAATCCGGTTCCGACGATGGGGTCTCCACCGATTCCGATACAGGTGGACTGGCCCATTCCAGCCAGAGTCAGCTCGTTGACAACCTCGTAGGTCAGGGTTCCCGACCTGGAAATGACACCGATTCCTCCGGCCTTATGAATGCGTTTAGGCATGATGCCGATCTTGCTCTTTCCCGGAGAGATGAGGCCCGGACAGTTGGGCCCGATCAGAACAGATCCCTTTTGACGGGCCCGATGGTATAGATCTGTCATATCCTTCACAGGGATACCCTCGGTGATGCACACCACCAGGGGAATGGCGGCCTCGAGGGCCTCCCGGACGGCAGCGGCGGCATAGGGGGCGGGAACAAAGACAACCGAGGCATCCACCTGCTGCTCTTTCAGGCAGTCGGCTACAGAGTTGTATACGGGAATGCCTTCCAGGTTCTGTCCCCCCTTACCGGGAGTGACACCGGCAACAATTTTTGTACCGTCCCCCACCATGGTCATGGTATGGAATGAACCGTCCCTACCGGTAATTCCCTGAACGATGACTTTTGTGTGTTCATTTAAGAGTATGCTCATTTTCGTCCTCCCTCTGGATAAGCCAGGGCAACAACTTTAACAACCGATTCGCTGAGTCCGTCATAAGCCTGCAGGCCGGCGGCTTCCAGTAGAGCCCGGCCTTCGTCCTGATTGGTCCCCACCAGACGGATGACCAGAGGCAGATCCATATTGATTTGTTCACGGGCCATGAGAAGCCCCTTGGCAATGTCATCACAACGGGTTATCCCGCCGAAGATATTGATCAGGATGGCCTTGACCCTGGGATTACCGGTGATGATTTTCAGGGCCGTGAGAACCTTGTTCGGATTGGAGCTCCCTCCCACATCCAGGAAGTTGGCCGGTTCCCCTCCCGCCATTTTGATCAGATCCAGGGTCGCCATGGCCAGACCTGCCCCATTGACGATGCAGCCGATTTCCCCATCAAGGCTGACAAAACTGAGCCCCGCCTCCCGGGCATCCTTTTCATCCTGACTGGTCTCTTCCGCATTCTCCAGAGCCTGAATCTCAGGGTGAGCAAAAAGAGCATTGTCATCAAAGCTCATCTTGGCATCGATGGCCACAAGGGTACCATCATCCACAATGGACAGGGGGTTGATCTCTGTCAGGCTGCAGTCCTTATCCAGAAAGAGCTTATACAGTTTATCCAGAATATCCCGTGCCTGAGCGGTATGGGACTCTGTTTCAAAGATCTCTTTCAAGGCGGAGTTATAGAGATCCGGATCGGCACCGGTTCCTGCGAAAAAATCTATTTTTAGAATCTGATCGGGAGAGTTGACCGCCAGATCTTCAATGTCCATTCCTCCGGCCTTGCTGAGCATCAGAGTCACGGCCTTGGTACTCCGGTTTGTTATAAAACCAGCATAGAATTCCTTCTTGATATCCGCAGCTTCGGTGAGGATAATTTTCTCTACGGGAAATCCCTTTATGGTCAGCTTCAGTATGTCTGTACCATACTTGACAGCCTCTTCCACGGTTTTGGCATATTTCACTCCCCCCGCCTTACCCCGTCCTCCTGTGAGAACCTGGGCCTTGACGATGGTCTCACCTCCCAGATCTGCAGCCGCCTGGGCCAATTGGCCGGAATCTGTCACAAGACGAAAGGCCTTGATGGGAATTCCATAAGACGCAAACAGCTCTTTAGCCTGGTATTCATGTATATTCATGGAGCACTATTCTCCCTTTCTCTTTTTGATTTCTCTCTTGGTCATGTTAATGAGCTTTGTAATTTTGATTCCCCTGGGACAGACTTTTGTACACTCAAAGTGATTGTCACAAGCCCAGATTCCATTGGGCTGATCCAGTACAGCAATACGCTCATCCAGACCTGTATCCCTGCTGTCAAAGATAAATCGGGTAGCATGAACCAATGCGGCCGGTCCCAGAAAGTCAGGATTTATTTCCAGAACGGGACAGGCGGAATAACAGGCTCCACAGTTGATGCATTTGGTGGCATCGTCTATGGCATCCCTCTGGAGCTGACTTTGGATGTATTCTCCACTCTCCGGTGCCTTATCAACGGGAATCAGATAAGGGGAGATTTTTTTAAAACGTGCCAGGAATTCGCTTTGATCTACCATCAGATCCTTCTGGACTGGCAGATGACGGAGAGGTTCGATAAGGATGGAATCTCCATCGGCTTCGGCCACGTCTTTGATCAGGGTTTTACAGGCCAGACGTTCCCTGCCGTTGATCCTCATGGCATCGGAGCCGCAGACTCCGTGAGCACAACTCTTGCGGAAGGCCAGAGAGCCGTCTTCATTCCTGTACACATGCATCAGGGAATCCAGAACCCTGTCGGTGGGCTGGGCCTCAACCTTATATGTATCAAACCGGGATTCTGAATCCGTCTCGGGGTTGTATCTAAATATTTTCAATTCAATTTGCATAGGATCTCCTCATTTAAAGGGTTGTCAGATAAGGGGCACAAATCAAGGATCAGTAGATTCTGGGTTTTGGTTCCCATTTATGGACATCCACATCCCTGTATTTAAAGGTCACCTTGTTATCCTTTATGGAACTGAGACTGTGTTTCAGCCAGTCTCCGTCGTTTCTATCTGGGAAATCATCCCTGGTATGAGCCCCCCGGCTCTCCTGACGATTGAGAGCGGAAGAGGCAGTATGGAGGGCCAAATCCAGAAGATTCCCTAGTTCAAGAACGGTCTGAACCTCGGCGTTGAAGTTTTCTGCCCGGGCATGTACCGAAACGTTTTTATAAGCCAGGCGAAGGACCTGAAGGGAGGAAACAGCCTTTTCCATTTCGCTGCCTGTTCGATAAACACCGACCTTTTCCATCATCGTTTCCTGCATGGAATCGAAGATCCTGCCCGGGTGGGTTCCCTTGCTGGATTTCAGCCTGTTGATACGGTGCCGCCACCATTCGGCCTTGTCGTTATCGACTCGGCCCTGAGGGGCGCCGGTAACGTATTTCGCAATGTGCTGTCCGGCTCTGCGGCCGAAGACAACCAGGTCTACCAATGAGTTGGTTC
>NZ_JAQIBL010000226.1 GCF_027859075.1 Oceanispirochaeta sp.
GCAATAGCATCAGCACCATCAAATGATTCTCCTCCAGCAGCACTATGATGTTCTATATATCCGTTATGGTTAAAGTTTAAATTTAAAATTGTACGGATGTCATTCGTCTCATTTATTGGTGCCTCTATATGAACTATATCCTTCTCTATTTCATCAGTATTCTGGGTGTTTCCATCTTCTTTTATGTTTGATGAATTATGAGTTATTTCTGAATTAGAAGCACATGAAATAGCGAGAAATAAGCTGAATAGTAAATATAGAGGTTTGTGCATTGTACAATCTCCCAAATAGATTTTGAATAATAAATAAGATTATACCATTAACTTTTCTTAATCTCTGTTTTTATTGAAAATAAACTATCATATACAATGAAGGAACAATTTATTTAATTCATTATGATACCATTTTGATTATGACTAAAGATCCCATACCTCATGGCATCCATATAATGATCATTTATCTTGATGATCCTGTCCTCTTCATCCCGGGCATAGTCCCATATCTCGGAGAGGACTCCGGAGCATTCTGAGCAGATGAAGAAGAGGTTTTGTTCTATCAGGCTGTTGATGTAATCAATACCGGGATCCACACTGTTATTGGCCTTCTGGCCTCCTGTGATTTCCTGGATACGTTCTCCTCCTGCGGGATCACAATATACGGGCATATCATCATCGTACCAGCCTTGCTTTATCAGCTGATCATTGAAGCTTCTGGTGGTGATGTTATGACCGCCATGGTCTTTGACTATATAGACCTTTTCCCCAGAATAACCAATCTTCACATTAGTGATATTCAATCCAAAGTCCTGACCGGATGTGTAGTAGTCCATCTCTGGAAGGTCTTCGGGTGAGATGATCATATCCTCTTCAAAGTGCTCATAGATGCAGCCTTCACCTTTGATCCAGAGTCCGGAGAGGAAACGGGCTTTCTGTTTCTCTGGGAGATTGTCCAGGACATCTTCAATATAACCACTGTCCAGGTGTTCCTGATTATCTACCGGATTGATCAGCATGGAGATGTATAGGTTTGGTTTATTCAGAGGTTCTTCAGTCTTGAAGTCGATCTTCCGGACAAAGATCTTATAGGTCCAGTGAAGGGGAGATCCGGGATTACAGTCATATAGGAAGATGTTCCGGCATCCGGGTGTCTTCATGGCCAGACGGGAATAGGCGGTTGTCACCGCATGGTAGGAAAGCTGTGAGACTTCATTAAAGTAGATGGTGTTGTATTCATGGCCCAGGATTCGATCAACCTGTTCCCGGTCTCCCAGTCCTCCAATCCATATCTCACTGCCATTGTAGAGGGATATATAACTCTCATGTTTTACATAATTGTAGCGGTCTGATCCGATGGTCTGATCCAACCAGGGCAGCAGGGTTTCATGTAGGACTGAGCTGCGGGCATCCTTTAATCTGAGTCGGCAGATCAGGTGACGACTGCCGGGATACTGTATGGCTCTGAAGATCAATACCATCACAAGGATCGTTGTTTTCCCGCTCCTTGATCCTCCGAAGAGGAGAATATGTTTGGCTTTACTTTTGACTAGGGAGAGAGCCTTCCTCTGGGCAGAGGTCGGCAGAAATCGAATGGTCATACACCTTTGAACTCTTCGAAGAAAGATATCTCCAGCTGCTTCAGTGTACCTGGTTGATCATGCTCTTCATTCTTTAGGATATTGGTTTCAATTTGTGTACATGACTTCATCCAGTCCAGGATAGTACCTTGTGATATTTCTTCAGGGTCCAGCTTCTCCAATCTCTTCTCAACAAGATCCAGCATCTTCTTTGATAACTCAAGATGTTTGGCTTCCCGTTCCCGGAGAGCCTTCTCATTTTCGGATAGCCGTACCTTATCCAGATGAGAGTCATACTTCTCTGATCTGATTACCCAGGCATAACGTTTTGACCAGGCATGCCAGATGCCACTGCGGCTCTCTGGCAAATCCCGATCTTTCATGACCTTGCGTATGCTTCGGTCTCCACCATAATTCCGGTACAAACAAAATGCTGTATAGGCGGCATTGGTTTCACCCGGCTGACGGAGCCAGCACTCTTCTTCGATAAACTTATCAGCTGGTATAATATCAGACATGATAGACTTAACGCTTTCTGGCTGAGAGTTCTTCAATAACTCTCAGGCTGTTTTCAAACTCACTTTCCCATTCCTTGTTCTTCATGGTGTGGGCATGATCCTTCCGGGATTTCAGGAATGTGAAGGCCTGCTTAATAGTTTCCTCCGTCAGATAAGGCTTCTTCATTTGGTTTCTTTTCCTGCAGCGGGTACAGCATTTCCTCTGATCCATTCCTCCACTTTGACCTGATCAAAGAGTAAACGACTCCCCAGTTTGATATGGGGAATTTTCTTTTGGGACGCATAAGTATACAGAGTTTTGGCACTCAGCCGTGTAAACTCAGCAGCTTCATCTACAGTCAATAATCCTTCCATCTGTTCTACCTCCAGTAACGATTGATAGGGTGATAACAAATCCTCTATCTTTTCTCTGTAAGTAGAACAGTAAAGAAAAAATACCACCTCAAGGGGTGGGGTTTCCCCCACCTGGAACAATCAACCGACATTGGAGAAAGGGATAATCTTTGCCTGGATATTGCTGACATCGTTAAAATCACCATGCTTAAAGTGGGTATAATTATCAGTCATCTTTCCGGACTTATGCCCAGTCAGTTTCTGCAACTTACTGTCAGCAATATTATTACTCCTCATTATGGTGTTGAAGTAATGACGCCAACTGTGAAAGGAATACCCTTTCGCTTTACGATCCTCTTCATCAATCCCCAATTTCTTAAGAGCCCTATCCAGAGACTTTCCCATGCTCCACTGTGTTACCGGTTTTGATTTATCCTTTCCCAGACAAAAAAGCATATCTTCCTGATCACCATTGGATAGTTCCTTAAGCATCACTTCGAGAGATTCGGGCAAAGGAATTTCTCGATTCTCCTTGGTCTTGGTAGGAGTGAAACCCTGCTTGTAAATATATTGCTTAGAAACAGTGATGTAACCGCCTTTGAGATCCTTTAGTTGAATACCTATTACTTCACTCATTCTCATACCTGTACAGGCGGCCAACAGGTTTCCCAAATAATAAACTTTATTATCCCATAACTCAGGCATCCTGGAATAATCAAAAATCTGCCGCACCGTTTCTTGATTAAATACTCCCCGGACTTTGGAATTGTTTTGCAGATAAGGGGTTTTCTTTGTTATATCCTCTAAGATCAGATCACGCCGCACTGCCTCGCTGAGCATGATATGAAGGTTCTTCAAGCTGCCATTGATAGTCTTATTAGCATAAGGTCGACCCGTTTTCTGGCTTGTTTTGGTCTGTAACAACCCTACTGTTCCGCGCCAGCTGACAATTCCCCTACGTGCCTGTTGATGTTACCAGAGATTGACAATAGGCATTGCCGAATAAAAAC
>NZ_JAQIBL010000227.1 GCF_027859075.1 Oceanispirochaeta sp.
TAAAAGTAGTTGCTGTCGTCATAGCCTGTTGTGAAGGCATTTTCAGTGATGTTCAGATCGGTCTGTTTTAGAAGGGAACAGCCTCGTCGGATTCTCTGTCTGAGATGATACTCAAGAGGAGGTACCCCCGTCACCCTTCTAAAATGGCGGTTCAGTGAACTGATGGACATACCCGTTTCCTCTTTCAAAGTTTTGAGAGTGATCTTTTCTGCCAGATGGTGTTCCAGATAACTCAAGCCCCGGGCTATGCGGAGGAGCTCCCTGTTCTGGAGGCTTTCCGAGCTGTCATAACAGCGGCTTAGAAAACCGATGAGTTCCATAAAAAGAAGGGCGGCCATATATCTGTATCCCTTCTGATGTGCTTTATACTCCAATTCGATCCGGTCTAAAAGGCTGCTGACTTTCAAAAAATCATCCGGCTTCACCTTGAGGCTGCTGGCAAAATTATGCAACTGCCGGTATTGGGGTTCAAGATGAAAAAGAGCCTGATAGCCCGGGATATAGGAAATATCCATAAAGGGGAGAGGCAACCGGTCCATGCGGAACAACAGGTTCACCAGACAGAGGTCCTCTATCTCTTTGTAGCCATGACTTGTGGCTCCCTGAATGACGAATACATCTCCTGCATTAACCCGGTAATCACGCTCCTTTGTGAAGTGTACGCCTGTTCCGCTCAGGACAATGACCAGTTCGGAGAAGTCATGATTGTGCAGCGGGTAGGGAATCTGGGGGCTCCGGCGGATGAGTTTTATAGGTTCTTCTTCAGAATCGAAGAAATCAGGGCGGTTCAGCTGAAACATGTGACCTCCAGGAGCTGACAATATTGTGCTAATAAATGAGTTAATCGTCAAGGTTTAAATCCCGGGGGCGCCCTAAAATGAATGAATCGGAGGATCAGATATGAAAGAAAACACACAGAAGATGTATGATATGGCGAAGGCAATGTATGCCGAGCTGGGTGTAGATACGGATAAAGCCATGGAGTCCCTGAAAAAGGTTTCCCTCTCCCTGCACTGCTGGCAGACAGACGATGTCGGGGGGTTTGAAACCCCGGATGCCGAACTCTCTGGCGGTGGAATTCAGGTCACTGGGAATTACCCTGGAAAATCAGGGAGCATAGCAGAAATGAGAACAGACCTGGACAAGGCTTATTCCCTCATACCCGGTCAACACCGGCTGAATCTTCATGCCATCTATGGAGAGTTTAAGGGGGGCAAGATTGATCGGGATGAAATCGGTCCGGAGCATTTTGAAGGCTGGGCAGCCTGGGCCAAAGAACGCAAAATCGGGCTGGATTACAACGGAACCTTCTTTTCCCACCCCATGGCGGAAAGCGGATATACCCTGTCCAGCAAGGACAAAAATATTCGGGAGTTCTGGATCCGACATGGCAAGAAGAGCCGGGAGGTCGCCGCCTATTTCGGCCGCGAACTGGGGACTCCCTCCATCATCAATACATGGATTCCCGACGGGTCCAAAGACCTGCCCGTGGACAGAGCAGGGTACCGGGAAATTCTGAAGAACTCCCTGGATGAAGTCTTTGCCAAAGATTTCCCTGCCTCTGAAATGAAAGATGCCGTGGAAACAAAACTCTTCGGCATAGGCAGTGAAGCCTTTGTGGTCGGCTCCCACGAGTTTTACATGAGCTATGCCATGAAGCGGAATAAGATGGTCTGTCTGGATCTGGGACACTTTCACCCTACCGAGCTCATTGCTGACAAACTCTCCTCTCTCTATCAGTTCTTTGACGAATTACTCCTTCATGTGAGCCGTCCAGTGAGGTGGGACAGTGATCATGTGGTGATCCTCAATGATGACATCCGTTACCTCACAGAAGAGATTGTGCGCTGCGGACGTATTGCTGACACCCATATCGGACTGGACTTCTTTGACGGGACCATGAACCGCATCGGTGCCTACGCCATCGGCTCCAGAGCCACCCTGAAAGGACTTCTTATGGGTTACCTCGAACCTTCGGACACGCTGAAAAAGTACGATGCCGATGGCAATGCCTTTGCCCGTCTGGCCCTGCTGGAACAGTTGAAGACTATGCCTGTTGGAGCCGTTTGGGACTATTACTGTGAGCAGATGAATGTACCCACCGAGGGCCGTCTCATTGCAGAAGTCATGGATTATGAAAAAACAGAACTGGAAGGACGATCCTGATGAGCATGACAGAATTGATTGAAGTCACCCGGCGTTATGGGGGGAATCCCGACTATGTTCTGGCCGGGGGAGGGAATACCTCACTGAAGCAGAAGGGTGTGATGTATGTGAAAGCCTCGGGAACCACCATGGGCGAGATAGACGAAACTGGTTTTGTTCAAATGGACCAGGCCCGTCTGGACCGGCTCTGGACGGTTGATTATCCTGTAGACCAGGAGGAACGGGAAGAGAGAGCCCTTGAGGATCTTATGAAGGCCCGCCTGGAGGGAGAAACGGCCCGTCCCTCGGTGGAAACACTGCTTCACTGCTTTGTTCCTTTTAAATATGTAGTACACACCCATCCTGCCATGGTCAACGGCATGACCTGCTCCCGGAGAGGACAGGCCTGGGCGGAAAAAGAACTGGGAGACCGGGTCCTCTGGATTCCTGTGGTCAATCCCGGTTATATCCTGGCCAAATATGTGAAAGACAGGGTGGATGAGCGTCTGGCTGCAGGAAAGAAATTTCCTGACTTTATCATGCTTCAAAACCATGGTGTCTTTACCGGTGGTGATACTATTGAAGATGTGGATCAGCGCTATCAGTTTTTAATGGGCAAGCTGGAAGAATCCATCCTGATCACCCCCGATATGGCAGAAGAGCCCGTGGATATGACCGTTTCAGATGTCTTGAAATCGGCTGTGCAGAAAGCTTATGGCAAAGATGCAGGGTTTGAATTCATGAACATCAGACAGTGCCGGGATTGGTTGAAATCACCAGAGGATGCGGCACTCGTATTTACGGCACTGACTCCTGATCATATCGTGTATATGGGGCATGAGCCTTTGTGGATTCCTGAAGGGGATGATGAGGCAATGACCGAATCCCTGGTCCAGGGAGTGGGTGCGTATGAAGCAAAGTATGGGAAAAAGCCCAAGACTCTCCTGGTCCAGAACCAGGGCATCGTCTCCTGCGGTGTCAATTCCAAAGAAGCGTCTCTGTCGGGGATACTTTTCCGGGATGCCGTAAAGGTTGCAGTCCTGAGTGAGAATTTCGGTGGAATACAGTTTATGCCTCAGGACAAGATTGATTTTATCAATACCTGGGAAGTCGAGAAGTACCGGGCTCAGAAGAGCATTTGATGGAAAAACCCGGGTAGAGCCCGGGTTTCCCTGGTTTTAAAGGGTTATCACCTCATAGCCCTGGCTTATCCAGGGTTCCATGGGGGGATGTCCTGCCATATCCGAGATCAAGGGTAGATCCTGGGCTTCCGCTTCTTCCAGGGTTCCCATTTGATGGCAGCAAGCCCGGCAGACCCCTGCGAGAAGTCCCTTGGCAATGATTTTAGTATACAGAGTGTGCTGAGGATGGGAAGGTTCTTTCAGGGCTCCCACAAGGGAACAGGCATTCCCTTCGATAATCAAACCGGTTTCATATCCTTTTTC
>NZ_JAQIBL010000228.1 GCF_027859075.1 Oceanispirochaeta sp.
CCCCATACCCCGGCCCCGTTTATCTCCGATCCCTTTTTTGTGTCCGTGAACCCAGACACAGTAGATGAAGTAGAAGTTTTCACCAGTCAGGGGGGCATACTCGGCCGGAACATACTGAATCATTCCGCTTATAACCCCATCAGAGCCTTTAATCATTTTGGCTCCGAGACCTCTGTTTTTCATCTGATCATACCAGAGGGATTTTCGGTTCCCCGCCTCTTTCATCTCATCCGACCAGTCCTCAAGACAGAGGCAGTAGAGTCCCTTCGTGTCCTCTTCAACATCAAAAACCTCATAATCTACAGGTTCGGACTTTTTCTTTTTATCCATATGAATGACCTCCGATTCATGCATGAAGCTATAAACCGCATCCAGAAGGTAAGAAAGGAAGATTTGCGGTATCTCAAAAATCACTTAAAAGTATAATCCAATTCAAAAAAGGATAAAGAGTTTATTTTAATATTTCAGTATCGATACAGAGTTTCCGGTCAAACTGAGTGTAATCCCGCTTGATGTATTTATCGTGTTCAGATAGATAAATCTCAATGGCCGTTTCAAAGGTGGCCTCATCATAATTACTCATTTTTCACTATCTCCCAACTGTTTTTTATAGCAGACCCTATACCTTTGATTTTTACTTTTAGGTTTGTCCGGAATTGTCATTTCTATATAACCGAGTTTTAGAGCTGGTTTTAGATAGTTCTCAGAAAATGTTTCCCGATGATTCATGGATAATTCATCCATTAATTCCGCTCTTGTATATTCCCTATCCAGGGCCATTGAAGAAAGAAGCCGTTTCACTTGCTCGGTATCATGTCTGGTATCATGTCCGGTATCATGTCCGGTTATTCCTTTTTTAGGGGTAGTGTTCTGATCGGTTGAACCTTTAATATTCCCGGTAGCGTCCTTATACTCTTGAGAGAAAGGGAATTCAAGCCACATCCCTCTCAGTTCTAGCTCATAAACAGGTGAAGGATTTCCGATAGACTCACAAGCATGATATATTTTTTCAATTCCCCTTCCCCATGACTCTATTTTACCAGTTCTGAAAAATGCTCCGGCAATATCCGGATTATGAGGATCTGAAGGATGTGGACCGGTAAGCTTTGACAAATCCCATCCCTCGGGAAGAATGCAGGCATTCCACATTCTGATTTTATCTTCATATACACGAATCTGAACAGGAATTGAACTTCCATAATCTTTATGGACAATGGCATTGTGAATAGCTTCACGCAGGGCCTCTCTGGGGACCGGTGGAGTATCCAGCCTGGTTGTTCCTTCATAGGAAATCATGGCTCTTGTATATTTCGTCATCAGAAGATCAAGGGTTTGATCCGCCTGCGAAAATAAATCACCCGTCACTTCATCCTGAAACAGGATATCAGCTTCATTCTGAAAATAGCCGATTTTAACAGTAGCTCCGCTTATTTTATACTCAGGATGCCGTGCAAATAGTAGAACAGCAGCTCTGGTGTAGTAATTCTTCTCTTTGAGTTTCAGTTTCTCTAAGAACTGAGGGTGTGTTTCTTCAAGGCTGGAGTCAGCCAGTCGCTGCCTCTTTACAGCAGTCTCACGAAAGTCTTCAATACTCCGGACATCCAGGTCTTCTATGTCAATTCCCGGAACAGGGACTCCATCCCAGTGTTTCCCCTGCTTTTTTAAAATAAACTGATCCAGGGCAGACCCTCTCAGCTCCTGCTTTGTACTACCGCTTCTGTAGTGGTACGGCCCTTTGTAATTGACGGGAAAAGAATGGGGTTCAACAGTTATCTTTAAATAGTCCTTCCCTTCTTTAGTCAGGATATCGACGGGGCAGATAATACCAAGTAAGAATTGAATCTTATTGGGAATTTCTTCAAGAAGTTTATCCGCCGAAGACAGTCCGATGACTTTCCCCGTATCATCAATACCTATAAAAAGTTCGCCGCCCTGGGCATTGGCAAAACCGCAGATCCACTTCAGGTATTCATCCCGTCAGGACTGTTTGAATTCTACATTCTGGGATTCCTTCACTGCCGTCTCCATTCTTTAGGTTGAGACTGTTTTACAAACTCACAGAAGATCTCAGTATCAATACACAGTTTCCTATCGAATTGAGTGTGATCCCTTTTGATGTACTTATCGTGTTCTGATAGATAAATCTCTATAGCCGATTCAAAAGTGGCCTCATCATAATTGCTCATTTTTCAGAATCTCCCAGTGACCTTTTTTAGATGATCCTATATATTGGATTTTCTTTTGTTTATTCAGTTCTTTAATGTGATACTTTATTCCATCCACAGTCAATTCCAGCTTTTCAGCCAACTCTTTAACCCAAGTTCGCCAAAATTATTAGAAAGTAAATAAAATATTGCCTAAATGCACCGTTTTTCCTCCTCTACCCCCCCGTAGTGTGGAGGATATCGTTAGAATCGTTTGCGTAGTGACCCACCGCGTGTTATTATGCTTGCGCTTCTGGCTTATATAGTAAAAAATTCTGATTATGTATATTAAAAAAGTTATTAAAGGCAATGGCCATACAGATAAGAAATATGAGTATCTCCATCTGGTAGAAAGTATAAGAACAGAGGAGGGACCAAGGCAGAAGCTCATACTAAATCTTGGAAAGCTGGATCTTGATCCTTCTCTGTACAAGACACTGGCAAGAAGAATTGAAGATATACTTACCGGACAGAAAAGCTTTGATAATATTCCTGCTGAAATTGAAAAAATAGCAAGGCATACAGCTACAAAAATATTTGATAAGAGAGCAGAGGTGAATCAGGATTCTGAATCTTCTGATTTCCTCATGTTTGACATAAATTCTATAGAAGCATCAAAATCCAGAAGTTTTGGGGGCGAATACCTGTGTGATTCCATCTGGAATGAATTGGAAATGAATGAGTTTCTTAAAAAAATGGATATACCGGAAAAGACTATTCCAATCCTGGAATCTCTTGTAATCGGAAGGCTTGTTGATCCGGGCAGTGAGCGATATACCCAGGACTGGGCTGAAAATAGATCTTCCCTGTTTGAAATAGTAGGATCACCATTAAGACCTTCATTAAATTCCGATTACCGGGCCGGCGATTCTCTTTTTAATGTCAAAGAAGAACTTGAAAAGCATCTGACCGAGAAGGAAAAAGATCTTTTTTCATTAGAAGAAAACCTCTTCTTTTTTGACCTTACCAATTCATATTTTGAGGGAGAATCAAAAGGTAATCCGAAAGCGAAATTTGGTAGATCGAAAGAAAAAAGATCTGACTGCAGTCTTGTTACTATGGGAATGATCGTCGATGAATTAGGGTTTGCAAAATATAGTGAATTATTCCCTGGAAACCAGTCTGAGGCCGCTACATTACCCGAGATGGTAGAAAAGATGGAAATGAACCTCTCAGTAATCAGTGATAAGACTATCGTAATGGATGCAGGTATTGCCACTGAGGATAATCTTAATTGGCTAAAAGAGAAAAGATACCATTATATTGTTGTAAATCGTGGCAGTGTTCCTTTTGAAATAGATTTTTCCGATATGAAACC
>NZ_JAQIBL010000229.1 GCF_027859075.1 Oceanispirochaeta sp.
CTTTTTATGTATGTGGAAAAATGAAAGACTTGGGAAATAATCTTCACGAAATCAGAATTCCACCCCAAAATAGACGTGGGGGGAGAGGCGGGGTATCAAGAATCTATTTTTGTATGAACCCACTGGATTCAAAGAGTTTAGTTATTCTTTCTGGAGAATATAAGAATGGAAAAAAAGCTAAGAATATAGATTCTTCAAGAAAGTTAAAAGATAAATATATAGAATATGTAACTAAGAGGGCATGAGCATGAAAGGAAACGATGTAGTAGGTTTTTTAGATAAAATCACAAAATCTGATCCCAAATTAGAATCTTTTGAGAAAGAATATGGACCATTAGCAAATTTCCTTGAAGATTTAGATATATTAATAGGGAGGGAGGGGATATCCCAAAAAGATCTTGCTAAAAAGGCGAGAACTACTCAAAGTGCTGTTTCTCGTTTTGAGAATATGAAAATTAAACCCGGGTATGTTTTTTTAAATAAAATTAGCAACTCAGCAAATGGAGAGCTATTTATATCCCCGATGGGAAAATACTCTGTGACTATACCTTATGATCTCCAAGAGAAAGCTGATCTTATTGCTGAAACTATAGATATTCCTGTAAAAAAAATGATTAGTAACTGGCTTAGGGCTGAACTTGAAAAGCATTATTTAATGATAGAAAAAGAAGAAGTTCAATACTGTGAAATAATTGACTTTCCCACAGAAAAAGCCGTGAAAATTTCAGGTACAAAAACAACTTGGGAAGATCTCAAAGAGAATTAATTTATGAAAGAAACAATAAAACTGTCAGAAATAGTAAAAGGTATTGAGCTGGAGAATATAAGTACTTCCTTGCTTTCGGACCAAAAAGTAAACCACTTGAAAACTGGTGAAAATATTAATTTAAGCCTCAATTTTGGACTTAAAAAGGATGATCCTCAAAAAACTGAAAATGGTTTTACTATTAATCCAAACTTTAAATTGATTGCTCAGGATAAGGATGGAAAAGAGTATTTTATCCATGAGTCAAGATTGAATATTGTAATTAAGTCATCACAAGAAACGTATAATTTAATATGGGAAAATAATAATAAAAATGAGTTTCTGAGTAAATATTTGACTCCCATAATATGGCCTTACATCAGACAGCAGGTACAAGATGGACTGTTAAGAGTCGGAATGCCTATTTTTTCCCTACCCTTCGAATTCTCCAAGCTACCGATATAATCAATGTCATACTAAACCAGTCCCTCAGGCAGCCCTGAAAGCACCATCTCACTCATCACAGTATCCATCAGAGGAACTTCAACTATTGTTTTATTGGATTTAGTGCCGCGGATTGTATGAAGCCGTCGGGTTTCAATGGTTTTTTGAATCAGTTCTTGTTGGCTCTTTCGATTTTGCTGTGTCAGGATCTGGCTGCCCGAGGAGACCATGGAGAGGTTAAACCTGGCCAATTCGGATTCAATCATCCGGGAGATGGAGACGGAGACAACAGGCGGTAGTCCAACCCGTTTTCCGCCGATAGAGCCGTGGGCGGGAAAATGTCCTGCAGTATCCGCAGGACTCAAATAAATGGACTTTAGTGATATCAGGGAGGCAGATTTGAATCATGGAACTGATGTATCAAGCGTCTGTGAGGCCCGGGCATGTTTCTGGATTCCGGAAGGATCGGGTAGTTTTTAAATGGAGTCTGTAAGAATCTCTTTCTTGAATTCTGATGAGGTCATTGATGATTCCGACATATATTTTTTGGAGCAGTTCCTTTCTCAAGAGCGTCTGGAAAGGAACTTAAAGTTTCGAAAGGAAGAGGATCGAAAACGATCAATTCTTGCAGAATCTCTTGTGCTGTTCTGTTTGATGAAAGATTATGGAATTTCTCCAGACCGGATCTGTTTTGGCAGAGATGTCTATGGGAAGCCCTTTTTAAGGTCTCATAGGACCATTCATTTTAATCTTTCCCATTCCGGAAACTGGGTCGCTTGCATTCTCGGAACCGGACCCGTGGGGATTGATATTGAGCAATGCAGGCAGGACATTGATCCGATCAGTACCGGTCAAATCTTTTCCGCACGGGAGAAGGAGATTCTTCAGGCATTAAATACAGAAGATCGATTAGAGCGGTTTTATCAACTCTGGACTTTGAAGGAGAGCTATACAAAAGCTCTGGGAGCAGGGATTGGCCGTGGCTTTGAAACATTCAAGTTCGAATGGGATGAACTTGACGCTATAGACCTTTATGATCCGCTTGATCAAGGGAATTCTGATTTCCAGTTTCAAAGCTTCTCACTGGATAAAGAGCATATAAGCGCAGCCTGTTTTCCTAGCGGCAGATCCGTCCCGGACGTCTCCTTTATTCTACTTTCAGAATTATTAAAGGACATGAAAAGAATCGAAAGCAGAGATTGATCTGTCTTTGGGAACGTCTGTATACAATTCAGTTTCCTTGATACCTTTAGTAAATCATGATAATGTAATATTAAATATAGTAATTTATCTCTCAACTTCTGTACCCTTTGTTATAGAATGTTTGTGAGCTTATTTGTTCTCTACAGTCTTTTTAGAAATGAATTCATGAACTTCTTTCAATTATAATCTTAAAAAAAGATCTGGTTTTAATAGCCCTTGGCTGATCTCCCTGCACAATGTAGAGAATTGAATAAGCTTTTATTATTAAAATTAGGAGTTTCTATGCCTCAGTCCACTTCTTTTACGGTTACGCCCTGGATCAGTTGTTACAAGCCTCGACCGGATGCCCTGTTGAGGCTTTTCTGTTTCCCCCATGGTGGCGGAGGGCCCCAGGCTTTTAAATCCTGGGCTGATAACCTTCCCAAAGAAATTGAAGTCTATTGTCTGAATTTACCTGGGCGCGGCAGCAGGCGCAATGACCCTCCTATTCATAATATGCCGGAACTTTCTGATCAGATTGTCCATGCCCTTTCTGCTTATCTTGATAAACCATTTGCCCTGTTCGGGCATAGTGTGGGAGCATTGGTGGCCTATGAAGTGACCAGGGGTTTGGAAGAGAAAGGAAGTCCCCTTCCGGTCCGACTTTTGGTTTCCGCTCATAAGGTTCCTCATGATGCTTTAGAAGAGGAGCCTATGTATAACCTTCCTGATCAGGAACTGGTTCAGAAAATCATAGACCTCGGACTGGTCCCGGCTGAAGTTTTGGAAAACAAGGAATTGATCGATTTTATCCTTCCTCCCATGAAAGCGGATTTTGAAGTCTCCGAAACCTACAAATACACGAAAAGGAATCCCCTTCCCGTTGCGATTACAGCTATGGGGGGAGAGGGGGATACCCTTCTTAGTCCTGAAGACCTGGACGCCTGGAAAGAGTACAGCTCCCTGTCTTTTCAATCTTTCCTCTATAAAGGGGATCATTTCTATACCGAAACGCTTCAGAAGGAAGTGCTGAAAGATATTAGTCAATGGCTGTTGCAGGATCTTAAGGACATGCCCAAAGCGATCAAAGAAGGTCCAAAAGCGGATTATCCGGAGAAATGCCTTCATGAAATCTTCCGGGAGCAGGCCGCCGCCCATCCCGACCGCATCGCTATTGCCGATCCGGGGGGGAGCCTGACTTTCCGGGATCTGGATGAAAAGACCGACCTTGTGGCCCGCTACCTGCAGAAACAGGGGGTCCGGGTCGACAGCATCGGCGGGATCTGTATGGATAGCTGCGTGGAGTATGTCATTGCCTATCTCGCCATTCTGAAAGCCGGGGGAGCTTATATGCCGATTGAGCTGGCCTATCCCCCGGAGCTCCTGAAGCGGGTGTTGGAAAAATCCGATCCGGTGATGATACTTACCAAAAATGAGTATCTTTCCAGACTTCCCGAATCCAGGCGCTCTCTGGACAAAGCCCTTCCTTTGGATGAGGGATGGGAACAAGTTCTGGAGGATATGGATTTACCTGCCTTGGATGAGGACAGGGAGCTGCCCGGTCCGGACAGTCTGGCCTATTGCGTTATGACATCGGGCACAACCGGAGCTCCCAAAGGGATAATCTGTCCCCATCGCGGTGCGGTCAACTCCTACTACTGGCGCTACCGCAACCATCCCTACTCCGAAGGAGAGAGGGAAGGTTGCAATGTTTTCCTGGTCTGGGAGGTTATTCGCCCCCTTCTGCAGGGTTTTCCCTCCTATGTGATTCCCGATGATGTGATATATGATCCCTGGAAGCTGGTGGATTTTCTTGAGAAGTATGAGATCACCCGGGTCCTGTTCACCCCTTCTTTGCTGGAACAGGTATTCAATACGCCCGGTCTGGAGTTGGAGAAACGGCTCAAACATCTGAAAATTGTCTGGCTTAACGGAGAAGTCGTTCCTACAGTATTGAGGAACCGCTTCTTCGAACGCTTCCCCGGAGTGAAGCTGCTGAATGACTACAGCATTTCCGAGTGTCATGATGTGTGCACTCATGATCTGGAATTTCTGGATACGCTTTTTTCTCCCAGGTATGCCTCTCTGGGATTCCCCATGGATAACGTACGCATCTATCTACTGAATGAACAGCTGGAGCCCGTGCCGATTGGAATGTCCGCCGAAATTTATGTGGGCGGTGATTCTCTGGCCAGAGGGTACCTGGATGAACCGGAAAAAACAGCCGAAAGATTTATCCCCGATCCTGTTCGGAAGGATGGATCTCGCCTGTTCCGGACGGGCGATCTGGGCCGTTTCCTACCCAACGGGGAGTTGGAAGTCAAGGGACGAGTGGAGTTTATGATCAAGCTCCGGGGTTACAGCATTGTTCCGGGGGCCGTAGAGGCTGCCATAACGGAACATGACGCTGTGAGTACTTCTGTGGTCGTCACAAAAGACAGCCTCGAGACGGGTCAGCCCGAAGCTCTGGTGGCCTATGTGGTGGGCAATGGCGTCCTGGATGACAAATCCCTGGAAAAAGTCTTGCGTCCCCATCTCAAAGAGAGGTTGCCTCATTATTCCATCCCCTCCATTTTCATCCCCCTGGATGAACTGCCCCTTCATGATGTTACCGGAAAAATGGATCGGAAAAAACTCCCGAATCCCGATGAGTTTGTGAATAGAAAAAGAGCGGGCATAAAGGCTGATATACCGAAGCGGGACATTGAGTCGGCGATTGTGGAGACCTGGGAAGATATTCTGCAGATCAGAGCCACCGATCTGAGGGACAATTTTTTCGATATGGGCGGCCATTCACTTCTGGCTATTGCTATATGCGATAAACTGTCTAAAGCTCTGGAAGTGGACGTTTCGGTGATCGATATTTATGAGAATCCCACCATTCGCAGCCTGGCCGATTTCATCGCATCCAAAAGAGAGGACGCGGGATTATCCACAAGGGATGACCTGAATAACAAGAGGTCTTTCTTTCACCAGGAATCCACGGAAATCGCCGTTGTGGGGATGGCCGCCCGATTCCCCGGTGCCAAAAACGTCAGGGAGTTCTGGGACAATCTTACAAACGGGGTCTGCAGTATTCGGGAATTAACGAAAGAGGAGCTCTCCCGGCGGGGAATCCCGGAAGAGACCTATTCCGACCCGGATTATCGCAGGATTGGAGCCCTACTGGATGATGTGGACAAGTTTGATTACAGCTTTTTCGGATTGAGTAAAAAAGAGGCGGACCTCATGGATCCACAGCACCGGCTCTTCCTGGAGTGCTGCTGGGAAGCCCTGGAAAATGCCGGATATCCGCCGACTCAGAATGGAAAAAGGACAGGCGTTTTTGGTGGTTGTTACTCCCCGCTCTACCTGCTTCATAATCTCAAGGGGGGTGGATTTATGGATCCATCGGACCCTGCGGAATATCATCTGACCGAAACAGGGAATGACAAAGATTATCTGGCAACCCGGGTTTCCTATCTATTAAACCTTCAGGGTCCCAGTCTCTCGGTTCAAACCTCCTGTTCCACCGCCGCATCGGTTGTAGCTACTGCCTGTGAGTCCCTGCTGTCTGGTAAATGCGATGCCGCCCTGGCGGGGGCTTCGAGCATTACTTTTCCTCAGGGGGGATATCAGTATGTAGAGGGGCATATCAACTCCAAAGAGGGAAAGATCAAGACCTTCGATGTCGACGCAGATGGAACCATCCTGGGAGACGGCGTCGGTATTCTTGTTCTCAAGCGGCTGGAAGATGCCCTGGAGGCGGGAGATAATATTATTTCGCTTATTAAAGGATTTGCCGTCAATAACGATGGGAATAATAAAGCGGGATACTCCGCTCCCAGTGTCCACGGCCAGAAGAATATGGTCCTCGACGCTCTGAATATGGCGGATATCGGCGCCGACACTATTTCCTATATAGAAGCCCATGGTACGGGAACGTTTATAGGTGATCCCATCGAAATACGGGCCCTTTCCGATGTATACCGTTCCTTCACAGACAAAAAAGCCTTTTGCGCTCTGGGATCGGTAAAACCCAATATCGGTCACAGTAACATCGCCTCGGGTATGGCAGGGATTATCAAAGCCTCGTTGAGTCTCTATCATAAACAAATACCGCCGACAATAAATTTTAAAAATCCCAATCCAGCCATGAACATCCAGGACAGTCCGTTTTTTATCAATACAGAGCTGCGGAAATGGGACTCTTCAGGGGATTTTCCCCGGAGAGCGGGAGTTTCCTGTCTGGGCATAGGCGGGACGAATGTGCATTTCGTACTGGAGGAACCACCTGTCAGAAAATCTGAGTCTTCAGGAAAGAATTTGATTCCTTCCAGGGGCCTTCTAACACTTTCAGCTAAAACCCCGGGATCTCTCGAGGGGATGCGGCAGGAATTGATAGGGTTTTTAATGGAAAAGGAAGAATGGAACCCGGCAGATCTGGAATATACTTTGCAGGAGGGGCGAGAAAACTTCTCCCTTCGACTGGCTGTGTCCTGTTCAGACCGTTCGACCGCGTTGGATGGGCTGAAAACCGCCTCTATCCAGGATAGCCGTAATACCTTGAAGGGAAAGACGGTCTTTCTCTTTCCCGGACAGGGTTCTCAGCATCACAGGATGGGAATGGATCTCTATGAGAAGGATTCTGTTTATAAAAAATACTTCGACAGTTGCTGCGACAAGCTGATTCCTCTGATCAATGCGGATCTGAGGACTTCTCTGTTTGCCGAAGAGGGGACACAGGAGGCCGAAGAGGCCTTCCGATATGCCTACACTGTACAACCAGTTCTATTTTCACTTCAGTATTCTTTGGCCAGGTCTCTGATGGACCGTGGTGTTGTACCGGAAGCCCTTGCCGGGCATAGCATCGGGGAATATACGGCCGCCTGCATCGCCGGGGTTCTCAGCCTGGATGATGCTCTGGCCCTGGTTGTCGCACGGGGCCGGGTTATGGAGGAGTCTGGGGAGGGGGCCATGACCGCAGCCGGTCTGACTCCCGCTGACGCGGCATCCTTCCTGAAAGGCCGCAAAGATCTCTCCCTTGCTGTTGTGAACGGGGATGACCAGGTTGTTTTGTCCGGAACAGTCGACGCAGTCAATGCGGCGGAAGAGGATCTCAAAAAACAGGGGATCATTACCCGTCGTGTTAATGGGTAACAAGCCTGCCACTCCGCCATGATGGACCGGGCGGCAGATAAACTTGTTAAAGAAGCCCGGAAGGTCTCCCTGGCAAAACCGGAGATACCCCTGCTTTCCAATCTGACCGGAACCTGGATGACCGACAGGGAAGCCTGTGATCCTGGATACTGGGGGCTTCATATGCGGGGAACCGTTCGTTTTGCGGATAACGTCAAAGCTCTGTTGCAGGACAAACCGGCGGCTATGCTGGAAGTGGGGTCCCATAAAATCCTGAGCAAACTGATGAAATCCCTCTCTAAAGGAATCTCCTCCGGGGATTCACCTTTGATCCTCTCGACCCTCAGGCATCCCAGGGACAAAAAGACATCCGATTCCCAGGCTTTCGGACAGCTCCTGGGCGATCTCTGGGCAGCAGGATTGCCGGTTGACCTGAAGGCTTTCCGCAGTGAGAAGGGTGGGAGGAAAATACCCCTTCCAGGCATCCGTTTCGATCCCTATAAGTGTTGGAAACAAAGCGATGCCGATTGGAGTGTAAAAGAACCTCAGCAGGGAAAAATCAAAGATATCGCCCAATGGGGTTACATCCCATCCTGGACGAGGAAATGGATTCCCCCTATTTCCCGGCCTGGTGGGGAGAAGAAAAACTGGTTGATTTTTTCAGATCCAGAACAAGAGGCTCTCTCCATGGAGGTCTCTAATCTGCTGGAAAGTCAGGGAGATATTGTCAGGACTGTTTTTCCAACTGTGAAGGATCGCCTGGGAATGGACGAGATTTCTTTTCATATCAATCCCGGCCAGCCGGATCAGTTTGGAGAAGTTCTGAAACAATTGGAATCTCAGAGTATTTATCCTCATGGCATTCTCTACTTTTGGGGAATCGGTCCTGCCGATTGTTCTGGTGTGCTGGAAAAAAGTTATTATCCTTTTTTGAATCTGGCTAAGGCCTTATCCGTACAGACAGTCCTGGATACCATGAGTCTCTGGGTTATTACGGATAATACCTTTCAGGTGGATGTTGAAAGAATCATTCCTGAGAAATCCGCCCTATTAGGCCCCGCGATTGTTCTGCCTCAGGAGAATCCCCAAATGACCTGTTATGTGGTGGATGTTCAACTCGATAGAATCTCTCTGGACAGACTGGCAGGGCAGATCCTCAGGGAATGTGTTCCATCCAAAGCTGTCAGCGAGGCCTTTATCGTTCTGAGGGGCGTCAATCGATGGGTCCAGAGTTATGAACCTGTATCATTGGACTCAGTAGAAGCTCCCGGGTCTATAGATAAAGACGGGACCTACATTATTACCGGAGGTCTGGGAAGAATCGGTCGGAGCCTGTCTGAGAAAATGGTTGGGCAAGGGGCCCATGTGGTTTTGACGACAACCCGGGAACTTCCGGCGAAAGAGAATTGGAGAGCTCTTCTGGCGGAAAACAAGCTGGATGAAAAAATGCGTACTTCCCTGGAGCATCTGATCGGCCTGGAAGAGCGGGGCGGTCAGTTCAGGGTTGTCAAGGTCGATTTCGGAGATGAATGGGATATCGCTGCTCTGCTGGAGGACACAATCCGGGAGTTTGGTGGCATAAGCGGAATCTTTCATGCCGCCGGTAAGGCGAATCTTAAATCACTCCCCGATACTACCCGGGAAACTTCGGAACAGGAGTTCGCATCAAAGATCGATGCTCTCTGGAATCTGGATAAAGCTGTGGCGCTGTGCCGCGACAAGACCGGAATCGAACCGGGTTTTATTCTCCTCTTTTCCTCTATGGCATCTGTTCTGGGAGGCTATAGCATGGCGGCCTATGCGGCGGCCAACCGTTTTATGGATACCTTTGCCCAATCCCGGTGCATAAGCGAGGGGCCTTCCTGGATTGCCGTGAACTGGGATGACTGGGACTTTGATTATACGAAAGAACAGGTCGGTGCGTATGAGAAAACGACAGCTCAGTATGCCATGAGCCCCGAGGAGGGGTACGAAACGGTGCAGCGTATCCTTTCTCTTCCTGATCCGGTTCAGATACTGGTATCCCCCCGGCCTCTGGAGCTGCGGGTGAAGCAATGGATTCATCAATACGCAGAGGGAGAGGACCATCCCGCGACACTACCGGAAGCAACTGAATCTGCCGGGCATGAAGAACGTATCCTGGATATATTCAGGGAAGTCCTGGGTGACCCGGACCTGGTGGCTGAAGATAATTTTTTCGATGCCGGCGGGGACAGCCTTCTGGCCAGTCAGATTCTTCTGAAGCTGCGCAGGAATATGAAGGAGCATGCGGACAGGATTACCCTGAACAGTATCTTCGAATATCCATCAGTCAAGGATCTGGTCGCTTGGCTTCAGCCCTGAACCAGCGTCTCAGGCAAACCTGAAAGCACTCTCTCACTCATTTCAGTATCCATAAGAGGAACCTCTAATATTGTCTTCCTGGCTTTAGTGCCGCGGATCGTATGAAGCCGTTTTGTTTCAATGGTTTTTTGAATCAGCTCCGGCCATAAGACTCTGTCTGGGGACTTCAGTAGGTTGATGAACCGGCTCAGCCGGAAGGCGGTGATCAGTTGTGCTGTGCTGAGATTTCCGTTCCAGGGCCATACGGAAGAGCCGCAGTACAGGGCAGGCAGACCGGGGAGTCCATTTTCTCCGGGCTGTTCAAATCCGGGAAGTCCCGGGACTGCATAAAAGGGGGATATGCCGATTTCTGTCGGATGGGCTGCCAGGAACAGAAGGTTCCGGGATACAGTTTCGATGCTGTCTCCCTCCAGGCCGCAGATAAAATAGGTCACAGCCGGGATCTTTTTCTGCTCCAGGAGATAGAGCACATCAGAGAGCTGTTCCTGCTCGCCCTTTCGGTTTTGGTTTGTCAGGATACGGCTGTCAGAGGAGGCCATGGAAAGGTTAAACCTGGTAAATCCGGATTCAATCATCCGGGAGATGAGAGGCGGAGTCAAAAGGCGGTAGTCCAGCCCGTTTTCTGCCGACAGAGTGGCCTCAGGAAAACGTGAGTGGTAAGAGTCCAGGAAGTCACAGAAATAGTATGTGTTGGCCAGGAGGTTGTCATCTTCAAGGTTCAAATGAAAATCTGTTATTCCTATCTGCTCCAGAAGACTCAGTACATCCTGAACCGGGATCTTTCGAAACTCCCTTCCATGGGTCAGGTGGTTCGCACAGAACAGGCAGCGGTAGGGGCAACCCCGTGTCAGCATGGTGCTGTATTGAGGTTGATTCTGAGCATCATATACAGAACTGAGAGCGGGAGTGAGGGGTGCCGGGGGGGAGTCTGACATGCCGGGAAAATCAGCCAGATTTTTTTCCGCCTCACCGCAGCGAACCTCATCAAAGAGTCCTGTTTGTCTGAACCAGTCAGGATTGACCGAAACTCCGGCTCCGCCGATTTCAAGGGGTATATCGGGGGCTCTTTGTTTCAGATCCTCCGCCAGGAGGAGGGCTTCTCCGGCATAACACCAGGCAAAGCAGCTGATCATGACCCTGTCGGGATGGACCGCCAGAATCTGAGAGCTGCACTCATTGATGGGAGGTCCAAAGTGTTTGCGCTGGCGGAACCAGCTTACTGGACCCTTTTCATCAGAAATAAGAAAGGCTTTGAGGTAGTTCAGTTCCCCGGGAAGGGGGGGCGTATGACTGCTCCCCGACTCTCCCGGAAAATTGAAGAGGGTCACTGTGTGACCCGCCTGTTCCAGAATTGACTTAACCGAAAGAGCCCCCAGGGCAGAATGACGGTGAGCCGTCTGATAGAAGTCTCTTATCGGGGGTTGAACGACCGCTATGTGCATCTATTCATCCCCAGAATAAAAACAGGAAGGGTAGGAAAAGCAGGAAGATCACTGTTGAGATCGTGATGGAGTTGGCAACAAACTCAGAGTCCAGACCGAACATATCACTGATAACGATGGGATTGACACCCAGAGGAGCCAGGGCATTGATCATCAGAACCTTCCGGGACATTTCGTCAAAAATGGGCAGCTGAAGCATGATTGCTGTAGCCGCTATCCAGATCAGGAGGCGTATCACCAGAAAGGGGAGAAGAGCCTTGGTCGATTTCAAGGAGTCTTTGATGGAGATGGAAAGACCCATGCAGAAAAGAATCAGAGGAACCGCCATCGAACCAAAGCTTCCCGTAAACTGAGTCAGTCCTGTTGGTAAGGGTATCTCCATGATCCCGATAAAGAGTCCCAGGGCGATCATAATTAAAAGAGGAATTATATTGTAGAGGATGTTTTTTGTATCCATCTTGTGCTGTTTGGTCAATTTCAGCACCCAGACGGTTAAAAAGGCATAGACCAATAAAGCCGGCCAAAAGAAGGATGTGTA
>NZ_JAQIBL010000230.1 GCF_027859075.1 Oceanispirochaeta sp.
CTCTGTCAGTTACTGGATAGAAGAAGCAGGCACGCTTATCGTCGCCTTTATTCTCTTTGCTATAGCGGCGGCTCTACTTTTAACGGGGCTTGTCTTCCTGATTGTCTCCATTGAAATGCGTCAGTATCAGGTTCCTATCAGAAAGCTTCTCAAACTGACGGCTGATGCAGCAAGGGGCGGTATTTCCAAAATCAATGTGGATACAAGCAGTACAGAACTGGCACAGCTGGTTGAGAATTTTAACTCTCTGGTTGACCGCTATACGACCCTGACAGAATCGGACAACAAAAAGTACAGCAGGATCAATACTCTGCTCTCCAATCTGAAAACAGGTATTCTCATGCTGGATAAAGACAATGCTGTTACTCTTGTGAATCCCCGGGCTGAAGATATGTTGAACCTGAATAAATTGAGTCTGTTCAATGTCCGGAATACCAGTGATTCTCATAATGATAATTTTGAAAAAATTCTTAAAATATCAGACTCGGTTAATCAAAAAAAGGAATCATCCCACATCATATTGACAACTCCCGGCGCCCGCATTCTGGATGTGAGTGTGGAAGCTGTCTATAACAAATACAAACCTTATGAACACAGCGGGGCCCTTGTTATTCTCCGGGATGTGACAGAGATGAGGCGGCTGGAACAGTTGAAGGATGATTTTGTAGCGAATGTCTCCCATGAGCTGAGAACTCCCCTTACTTTGATTAATGGATTTGTTGAAACTCTCAAATCATGGAAGATCCTGAGCGACGATGACCGTCAGACCGCATTGAATATTATAGAGGTGGAGACGGAACGGTTAAAAAAGCTGATCAACGAACTCCTGCTTTTATCCAGGATAGAAGGGGATATGACCGAAGCCACAAGGAGTTTCATCGATGCTCCCGGTATCATCAGAGATGTTGTCAAAGCCCTGGAGCCCTTGAGAATAGAAAAAGATATCTCCCTGGAACTGGATCTCCAGGAAACCGAGGCTTCCTACAGCGGTGTAATCAGCTGGTATCGGCAAATCGTATTCAACCTCTACCATAATGCCCTCAAATACAGTCCGGAAGCAGGTCATATTCATATGTCTCTGAAAGAAGAAAAGGGTTTTCTGGTCCTGACTGTTTCTGATGACGGAGTCGGAATACCAGTAGAGGAGCAGGAAAAAATTTTTGACCGGTTCTATAGAGTTGAGAAGTATCAGAATCGGAAAATTTCAGGTAGTGGTCTCGGGCTGACCATAACCAAGCATATGGTCGTCGAATTCGGCGGAACCATTGATCTGCACAGCGAGGAAGGCCGGGGCTCAAGCTTCAATGTCAGAATCCCCAGTGATCAACTTCAATCCAACAGGAGTCCTGAATGAAACAAAGCCATTGTCTGAACAGTGAAATACTCAAAGCCTGTGATATAAGAGGAATAGTAGAGAGGGAACTCAATGAAAGGGATGCATATTTCATTGGACGATCCTACGGCACTGTCCTGGCTCGGAAAAAACTGAAACGCTGCGTGCTGGGATATGACGGCCGTCTCAGTTCTCTCAATCTGAGTGAGTCTTTTATCCGCGGCCTCATTGAATCCGGAATCCATGTCATCAATCTGGGACTTGTTCCCACACCCCTTGTGTATTTTGCCCTTTATCATCTCAATGCCGATGCAGCCGTCATCGTCACAGCCAGTCATAATCCTCCCGAATATAACGGCTTTAAAGTCCTCACACAGGAGGGACCCTTTCATGGAGAGACTCTAAGGAAACTGGGAGTTCTCTGTTCTCAGGGAGATTTTACTGAAGCTGAGGGACGTCTGGAAAGTATGAACCTGATAAATGAATATATTACTTATCTGGGAACATTTGTTGACGATCCCCCTGGCGGACAGCCGGGGATGAAAGGCCTTTCTGTCGTCTGGGACCCGGGAAACGGGGCAGCCGCAGCCGTTCTGGCCCCCTTTCTGGCCAGTCTGCCGGGACATCATACATCCATCTGTGATGAAGTGGACGGCCGCTTTCCTCATCACCACCCCGATCCCAGTCTGGAACAGAATATGATGCATCTGAGGGACGCCGTGGCCAAAACAGGAGCCGATCTGGGCATTGCCTTTGACGGTGACGGAGACCGTATCGGAGTGGTGGACAGTGAGG
>NZ_JAQIBL010000231.1 GCF_027859075.1 Oceanispirochaeta sp.
CAATCATCCAGGGCCCCGCAGACCACTAAGAGGGTTGCTTTGTTATCTCAAATATTCTCGCGGTCTCCGGGTCGAGATCGACCTGAAGAATTCCTGTAGCATCATACCACATAAATTTGCATGAGAGTCCCTTGGGGTATGAACAGCGTATCGATGGAGCACGGTCTTTCAACCCGACAAGGGGTAAAGAAACAGAGCCTTTCATCCCTTTCAGTTTCCAGACAGCCAGATAGAGGGTATTACCGCAATCCATTCCCAGGCTGATAACTTCATCATCCATATGGGCTAAGCCGACAGGCCAAAAGGGCAATCCCCTGGAAATGTCATCACAGATCCCCAGATGATACTCAATTCCCTCCTGAACAACATTGAGCCGTTCCCTGGATAAGTTGGCAATATGACCGCTCATATGAATCCGTAATAAGATGGCATTCACCATATTGAAGATGGTTTCTTCAACATTCCCATCCTTGAGAGGATAGGACCAGATGGCAGCCTGTTCGGGAGTGACCGCAGTAGGACAATTCACGGCGATCACTGCATTTTTTATATAATCTGTCTGATCTGTAACAGATTGAATGCTATGCCGTGTGAGGAGAGACCAGGTCATCCTCATGCCGCCACTGGAACAATTCTCAATGATAAGCTCAGGATATTGGAGAAAAACCTCATCCAGCCAGCCCAGGTAGGCCCGGGTATGCTGAAGCAGACCGTCTCCGGGACTGTCAGAATACAACTCGGTTCCGATACCGGCATTGATATTATAATCCATTTTGATATATCCCACACCATAATCTTCTACCAGCCTTTTAATGATAGAATCGGCATAGGCCCGGACCTCATGATTACGATAGTCCAGCTGATACCGCCCCTCATCGATGACAGGCCTTCCATTGCGGATAAAAAACCACTCTTTGGGTACTTTCCTGACAAGAGGACAATGGATACCCATCACTTCCAGCTCAAGCCAGAGACCCGGAATCATTCCGAGAGACCTGATGCGATCGAGTGGTTCCTGAATACCTCCGGGAAACCTCTTCACAGATGGGAGCCATTCACCGACTCCTTCCCACCATGGACCATCATCATACCAGCCTGCATCAATACAGAAGTATTTACATCCCGAATCAGCGGCTACATCGATCAGGGGCAGGAGCTTTTCGGTCGTAGGATCTCCGGAAAGACAATTCATGTAATCATTGAAGATCACAGATGGTTTCTGGTTGTCCAGATTGGGCCTTCGGATTTTCCGGCGGTACATTGTGAGAGCCTGAACAGCCTCTTCAAACCCTCCCTGCACCATCGACAAAGCCGCTTTCTCACTGGAGAATCCTTTTCCAGGATTCAGATTGATAAAGAAACCATTCTCCTGATAGGTCGGGCCGGACAATTGCAGATATAATTCCCGGGCGATATCACTGATTTCCCAGTGCCATGAACCATGTGTCTCAATCTGCCAGAGGCGGGTATTTCCCTTCGTGAGATTGGTGTATGCCCCCATGGGCAGATACTCTCCAGAGGCCCAGGTACCCGTATTTGAACAGGACATCCTCTTTACAGAAAAATCATTAACCACATGATATCCGAGCTCTGCGGGAGTATAACGGCTCCAGAGAACCTCGCCATACCAGGTATTGTGAGGGATGGAAATCAATGTATTGTCTCCCCTCTGACGCCCGGCGCCCCCCGAGAGCCCCGTTAATGCCAAAGAGGAAACATACTCGATAGGCCTGGAAAGACTTCCCATGTTCATCAGATCGGTCCAGGATCTTACGACGGGAATTCCATCAAAAAACTGTAAAAAACTGGTGACCCACAACTCTTCATGCTCCTGGATGAGGCTCAGAAGCAGGCCATATTCATTTCTTTCCATCTGATGGGAACGGTATCGCAACAGAGATCCCGGAGAGGAGCCGGTATGTTTACTTCCATGGTGATCGTTCTGATTTCTTCCCGATTCATGCAGTTCGACAAGCCTGTATTTGCTCCCCGATTCCAAATCCGGGGCTATTTCGGGCCGCCAGGAGGCCAAATGATATAAGCGTACATCACCCTCCTCGGTAATATGAATATGAAGGTTGATTCCATTTTCTTCCAGTATGATATCCATGCCCTACCCCTTTACCGCACCCGCAGTGAGTCCCTGAATAAAATATTTCTGTACAGAAATATAGAGAATGGTTATGGGGGAAATAGAAATGATAATAGCGGCCATGGCGGAAGAATAATCACTGGACTGCTGGGAGAATAAAGACTGGAGAACGACATTCAAAGTGGTAAGACTCCTTTTACTGACAAACAGACTGGCCAAGAGATAATCGTTCCAAATCTGAAAGGCCTGCATAATGATCAATGTGGCAACGGCCGGCTTGAGTAGAGGCAGAACAACTGAAAAATACGTGCGGTATATGGAACAGCCATCTAAAAATGAGGCCTCTTCCAATTCCACCGGCACTGTATTCATGAAACTGGTCATTAAAAAAACACCAAAAGACAGCCCTGTAGCAACATACATGATAATAATACCATAGGCATTATTGGTTAAATTCATGGTGTAACCAATGATATAGATGGGAAGAAAAAGAGCCTGATAAGGAATTAGTATTCCAATTAAAAAATAGATGTAGGAAAACTTGAAAAATCGTCCTCTATTCCGGGCTATGGCCCAGGCGGCAGCCCCTGCAACAATGGCGATAATGAAAACGGAGACAGAGGTATAAAACGCTGTATTCGTGAAACTTCTTAGCATATCCAGGCGGTAAAAGGCATAGGAATAATTGTCCCATTGAAGGGTTTCCGGAAGCTTGAGGGGGTTCCCGACAACCAGTTCTCTTTTTGTTTTGAAGGAATAATTCAAAACCATAAAAACAGGAAGGACAAAGAGCACGGATGTTATTCCGGTCACAAGATAGAGAACCGATTTACCGATGATCTTTTGGATTGAAATCCCCAGTCTCTTAAAATTTGAGTGAATCATAACTGGACCTCTTTTTTTCTAAGAAAACTCAGCTGCCATAGGGCGACAACGAGCAGTGCTGCAATAAGGGTGATAGAAATGGCAGAGCCGTATCCATACTGTCTGCCATTTATTGCTGTATTATAAATCAGATAGATAATGGAGGTGGAAGAACGTCCCGGTCCTCCGTTTGTTGCCGATACAAGCAATTCATAGACTTTTAAAGAGCCGATGGTTATGCCCACAATACTGATGGTAAAGGCCGGTGCGAGCATAGGGACGGTGATGATGAAAAATTGTCTGAATCTGGAGGCTCCGTCCACCTTGGCGGCTTCATAGAGATATTTGGGGATTGTCTGCAGGGCAGCCAGATAGATGAGCATCCAATATCCGATCCATTGCCAGTTATTGGCAAGGAGAAGACCACTCAACACTGTATCAGCGCTTCCAAAGAGTAAAAAATTTATATCTGTGCCAAATAGAATATTCAAATAGGGCAGTATATTCAAAAATATTCGCTGCCATATAAATCCGACTATAATCGGACTGATGAGACAGGGTATAAAAATCATGGTTCTGAAAATATTTTTTCCTTTGATCCCTGCATTCAATAAGAGGGCAAATAAAAGGGCAAACACATTCTGTAAGACTGTATTCCATAATGTGAATTTTATCGTAAAAACCCATGCATTCTTTACGTATGAATCATGAAAAATATTTCTATAATTATCCAGTCCAACCCATGGGATTTCCGGGGTCATTCCATTCCAGCTTGTAAAAGAATAATAGATCCCCATGATGGCCGGTAAAATGACTCCAAAAGAAAAAAGAAGCATTGCTGGAATAATCAGAGAGAGGTATTGCATTTTATGTTTATGATTGATCATTAATTGTATCTCCCGGTCTTCAATGTGATTCCCTGCTGCAGATTCTGTATTTCAAATAGGCAACAGGAAATGGCGGAGGCATCCCGAAGGGATGACCCGCCAATTCTATGAAGAATTGAATTAAGGCCGGCTGTTTTCTCTTCTGGAATCTGCTGCCGTCAAAGCATCTGACAGAGATTTATTTGGGTCATACAACCATTCAACGATATCCAGGGCATTCTCATCCTGAAATCCACCCCAGACCAACTGGTTGTTACCAACACCGGCATCCACGATATTGCCTTCGGCAACATATTTATCGATGTCACTTTGACTGGGATTGGTAAATGTAGGTGTGATTCCCGCAAGCATCGGTGCTGTTTTTGTCTGATCATAGATTTTAAGAGCCAGCTCTTTATTACTGAGAATTAATTCCAGAACCTGATCGACAGCCTCTGCGTATTTGGTTTTGCCACTGACCATAAAAGTAATATTGGGTTCGTAAATCAGCTTGGCTTCCCCAAACTGATTAGGGAAGGGAAAGACTCCGAAATTGAAATCGGGATCAACATCCAGGAAGTTCTGTATAGACCAGGATCCTGAAACCTTCATGGCCGCCATTCCCTGAACCATTCTGGCATCGGCCATATTCTGCTGGATGGAAAAGGCTTCGTCTGTCCATGTATTATCAAATAACAACTTATTGTATTGATAGATGGATTTCCATTTTTCAGAGTCGACATAATTTACCTTACCGGCTCTAAATTGATCACCCCAGTCCGGTGTGTCCCGAAACAGATCATTAATAGCAAACTGCATTGTCATATTGCCGATGCTCCAGGTATCAGCAAAGTGCGTTTCAAAAGGGATAATTCCATTGGCTTTGAATATTTCAACCGCAGCCAATAACTCATTCTGTGTTTGGGGTACCTTTACATTATATTTCTTAAAAAGGTCTTTATTGTAATAGACTCCCTGATATAGGGCATTAAAGACCACACCATTCACCTTGCCCCCATAGGAACCGCTCTCAACGGCCTCTGGGAGAACATATTCAAGATAGGATTTTCCGCTTAAATCAGCCAGTACATTCTGGGACCCCCATGTGGCCACATCCTGAGCCTTACCGATCATGATATCGGGCAGTTCTGTCGCCATATACAACTGCATCTTAGGCTGGAACCCCTTACCCCAGTCAACAATATCCCATTCCAGCTTGATATTGGGATATGTCTGCTCACACAGTTCATCGATGAGTTTTTCCATTCCCGCATCTGTTGTCGATTGCCCAGCCAGCACACGAAGAGTAATCTTCTCGGGCGATTTTGAATCGGGCTGACCATTGCTGAATACCAGACAAGGGGCCATAAAAAGAACCAGAGTCAAAAGCAGAATCAATAATTTTTTTCTGTACATAATAAACCTCCATTAGATTATGGATAAATTTATCATGCCTTTCTCAGATCGAAGTAGGACAGAATTGTTCAATTCTATTGGAGAAAATTGAAAAGGGAGAACTCATTTCCCTGATGACAGGTTTTTTAAGATTTGAATCCCTGAAGGGTAGAGAAATTTTTGATGAGATAAAAG
>NZ_JAQIBL010000232.1 GCF_027859075.1 Oceanispirochaeta sp.
TCCCGCCTCCCGGGCCATCGAGTCCGGCTGAAAACCCCGGGAATTGATTTCAACACGGGTGCCCTAGGTCTCGGATTTCCAGTCTCTGTGGGTCTGGCACTGGCGGCTAAGAAGCAGAAAAAAGACTATAAAACCATCCTACTCCTGGGAGATGGAGAACTGGAAGAGGGTTCAAACTGGGAAGCTGCCATGAGTGCGTCACACTTCAAACTGGATAATCTTATTGCCATTGTTGACAGAAACACCTTACAGCTGGCTGACAGAACTGAAACGATCATGGCTCTGGAACCTCTGGCAGACAAGTTCAGGGCTTTCGGATTTTCTGTCTGTGAAATTAATGGGAATGCTCCGGATGAGATCATCACCACACTGATGTCCTGCAAGACTGGAGGAGGAAAGCCTCATATGATCATTGCACATACAAAAAAAGGAAAGGGTGTTTCCTTTATAGAAGACAAGCCTGCCTGGCATCACAAGATTCCTGTCGGGGACGAAATTAAAAAAGCTATTGAGGAATTGGAGTAGATGAAAAAAGAAATAAGAGATTCATTCGTTCAGACTCTGATAAAGATGAAAAAAGAAAATGACAAGCTTATTGTACTGGTCAGTGATTCTACCTCCACCTGCCGGATCGGCCCCTTTATGCAGGAATATCCTGACTCCGTTGTGAACGTTGGTATTGCTGAGCAGAACATGGTGGGAATTGCAGCAGGAATGTCCCTGGGAGGGATGATTCCCTTCACAGCCAATGCGACTCCTTTTCTGATGGGGCGATCCAACGAACAGGTAAAAACAGACATCTGTTATTCCAATACCAATGTGAAACTGGTAGGACTGAATCCTGGATTTGCTTATGGGTCACTGGGACCCACACATCACTGCCTGGACGATCTGTCAACAGCTCTGTCCTTCGGGAATATCGAGATATTTGCCCCTTGTGATCCTGAAGAAACCGCTCAGATCACCCGTTATGCCTTCGAAAAAGAAGGACCCGTCTATATCCGTCTCGACAGCTTTCAGGCGGAGGAGATTCATCCTCTGGATTACCAGTTCATACCGGGAGAACCGGTGATGATCAGCGAAGGTACGGATATTTCCATTATCAGTACAGGAACGATTGTCCATGAAACTCTGGCTGCAGCGGATCTCCTGAAGACAAAAGGTGTCAGTGTCCGGATTATCAACATCCCCTCTCTCCGTCCGCTGAACCGGGATGCCCTGGCGGAATTGATCCCTTCAGCCTCCAGAGTGCTGACCATCGAGGAACATAGTACTCACGGGGGCCTGGGCGATCTTGTCTCCGAAATTATTTTAGAGAAGGGATTGAACTGCCGGATCAGAAAGCTGGGCGTACCATCTGGAACATTCGCACCCGCATCTCCCCGGGAAGACATAAAAAAAGACTTCAATCTTTATGCTGAGGGTATAATGACTGAAAGCATTGCTTTGCTGAAAGGCTGAAAGCTGAGGATCGAAGAATAAGGACTGAAAAACTATGAAACAGGATTTAATACTCGCCATAGATCAGGGAACCAGTGGTTCCAAGGCTGTTCTTTTCAATACGACCGGAGAGATCATCAGTGACGGACGTGCTCCTCTGGGTTCAATTTATCCCCAGGATGGATATGTTGAACAGTCGGGGGCGGAGCTGTACAGCTCAGTTCTGAATGCCGTTAAAAACTCTATCGACGAGGCCGAAAAGAAGGGATATTCCCGAAAAGATATCCGCTGCTGCGGCATATCCAATCAGAGAGAAACCTTTATACTCTGGGACAAAGAGGGAAACCCTCTTCATAATGCCGTTGTCTGGCAATGCAAGCGCTCCATAAAACTCTGCCTTGAAATGAAGTCCCAAGGTCTGGAAAAGGAGATCAGAGAAAAAACGGGCCTCTTCCTTGATCCCTACTTCTCGGGTACAAAAGTGTCCTGGCTGAATAAATACAATGAAAAAGTCGCCCGGGCCATCCGCAGCGGCTCCGCCTATTTCGGAACAGTGGATACATGGCTTCTCTACTGCCTGACCGGCGGTAGAGAGTACAAGACTGACTACACCAACGCCTCCAGAACCATGCTGTTTAATATCAGAACCCTGGATTGGGATGAGGAGATCCTTCGTACTATGGGCCTGGAAGGCCTGAACCTTCCGCAAGCCCTGCCCTCTTCATCTCCCTTTGGAAGCTCAGATTTCGACGGAATACTCCCCTCTCCGCTACCTATCAGCGGGATATTGGGAGACTCCCATGCCGCGGCATTCGGGGAACGATGCTTCCATCCCGGTAATGCCAAAGCAACATTGGGCACGGGTTCCTCCATTCTGATGAACACAGGCGCAAT
>NZ_JAQIBL010000233.1 GCF_027859075.1 Oceanispirochaeta sp.
ATTATAAAACCGGGATGTTCAAATCCTTCTTCAACTTCCCAGGAGAGATTCGTCAGCCATATTCTGCGGTCGTCATCATGAAAAAGAGCCGGGTCAAAACCGCTGGAATTCAGGTATACCGGATCACTCCAGGGGCCTTCGGGATGAGGAGCGGTCACAACATAATTGTTTAGATCGAAGAAGCGGGGCATCAGGCTCTTCACATCTGTAAAAACCAGATAATAAAGTTTTGTCTGTGGATTGTAGCTGATGTGGGGAGCCCAGACACCGGCAGACTCTCCATTTCCCCGTAGGTCCAGCTGAGTGGTCCTGTTGAGTATATTTGTCACCAGACGCCAGTTCACCATGTCTGTGGAATGGTAGAGGCTGACACCGGGAAACCAGTTAAACGTACTGGTTGCCACGTAGCAGCCGTACTCCGTCCAGAGGGCGGATGGATCTGCATTAAACCCCGGTAAAATGGGATTCTGAATTTTGGTTTTACTCATTCCTGCTATCCTTTTACAGATCCGGCTGTAACCCCGGCAATGATGCGCTTGGAAAATATGAAATAGATCATGATCGGAATGATAGCCACAATGATCATACAGGCAAATTGAACGGCATAATCTGAAGAGTACTGCCCCTCAAATCTGATGATCGCAAAAGGGAGAGTCCTTTTTGATTCTGTAGCAAGAAATGTATTGGCCATGATAAATTCATTCCAGCAGTTCAGAAAGGCCATGATTCCCACCGTTACGAATCCTGATTTAGCCATAGGAGCTATAATTTTCAGGAGGATCATTCTGAGACCGGCCCCCTCCATATAGGCCGATTCTTCCATTTCATAGGGTAGAGACTGAAGAAAGCCGATAAACATAAGGACCGAAAAGGCCATATTAAAGGCGATGTAGGGAATGATAATCCCCAGATGTGTGTTGATCAGACCAAACTGTTTGAACCAGATAAAGTTTGGTAGAAGGGTCGTATGGATGGGGATGACCATTCCCAGAAGGACAATGGTAAAAACAGAAGAACGCCATTTCCACTTCATTCGACTGCAGGCATAGGCCAGCATAAATGAAAAAATCATGATCAGGGAGATGGAAATTCCCACAACAAAGACACTGTTACTAAAGTACTGAACAATCCGTCCATTGGTCCAGGCTTTGGCATAATTGACCCATTGCGGGGGAGAGGGCAGTTCCATGATGGCTTTACCAAAGAGATTTCCGCTCTTATGGAGGGAGTAATTGAAAAGCCAGATCAAGGGGAACAACTGGGCCAGAGCAATGAGCCCCAGAAACAGGAATAAGGCGATTTGGCTGGCGGAGTTTTTTAATCTTCTACTAATCATTACCATTGTCTCCGGATAAAAATTTCTTTGCCAGCAGGGTTATGGTCAGTGCAATAATGACAAATAGAATGGAGATGGCATTCCCATAACCATAGCGTGAGTATTTGAAGGCTTGTTCGTAGAGGTGGTAGGCTACAAACTGGGTCATATTTCCCGGTCCTCCCGAGGTGGTGAGCATGACAACTTCCATCTGTTTCAAACAGGCAATAATGTCAATGATGATGACGGCCGAAATAACGGGCATCATGTAGGGAATCACGACTTTCATATAGCGCATTACTGGTCCTGCTCCATCGACGAGAGCCGCTTCTTCCAGCTCTTTGGGAACCGTTGTCAAACCGGAATAGTAGAAGAGAAGAGCCCACCCGAAACCGTGCCAGACTGTTATGAAAATAACAGCACCCAGGGCTGTTTTCGGTTCACTCAGCCAGGAATGAGCCAGGCTGCCCAGGCCAGTGGAATTGAGTACTTTATTTAGAAGACCGTAGTTGGGGTTCATGATGTTCACCCATAGTTTGGAGATCACAACAACTGTCAGAATTGCCGGTATAAAATAGATTGTTCTCAGGAGGAGAGATAGTTTTTCAGACAATTTTATCAGAACCGATGCCAGTAGAAAGGCCAGAACATTCTGTATGAAAATGGTTACACCCAGAAGGATGAGAGCATTGTAAAGAGAGCGCCAGAAGGTTTTATCCTGAAGGATTACTTCTTTGTAATTTGCCAGACCAACAAAGGTTTTAGCACCGAAGCCGGACCAGTTTGTCATGCTGTAGTAAACACTCAGTAATATCGGGGCCAGTATGGCAAAAACCATCACTGCGAGTCCCGGCAGTACCAGAACAAATATGGTTTTTTTGGAATTCATAATTGTATTCATAATTACTAACCTTAGTGAAGATTTCTGTCAGGTTTCAGCCTTTGAATCTGTTTTAGAATAAAAGAAGCACCGGGGGAATTCCCCGGTGCTTCTTAATAGAACAATTTATTTATTGACTAATTCTGCAGCAGCCTGCAGGCCTTCACAGAATTCATCTACAGAAATGACACCTGCAGCCAGGTCCTTACAAAGTTTCATATGTGTTTCTTTGAAGGCTGGTGTCAGAAGGTCAAGACCTGTCGTTCCACTGGTTGCTTCTGCATCAGCAGCGATGGCCAGTAGATTCTTGGCAACAGGAGTATCACTGTCACTGGCTGCAACTGCCTGTGCCGGGAATCCAGCCTGTTTTCCCCAAACAAGTTTAGGATAGAGTCTGGCATATGTTTTAAGGTATTCGATGGCCAGGTCTTTGTGTTCACTGTCGGCCTTCACTATGTAGTTTCCACCAAACCATGCAACCAGGTCATCAGAAGATCCTTTACCATTATCCATTACCGGGAATTTGGCGGCTCTAACGTTCGATTTGAATTCTTCCGGGAAATTACTGTCAGTAGCCAGTCCCAATTCCCATGAGCCCATCAGGTACATGGCAGCCTGCTGCTGACCAAAGAGGTTTCTGGAAGCGCCGTAGTCTGTTGTTACAAGATCATGTCCAACGATTCCCTCGTTCTTGAAGAAATCCTGATAAGCCTGGGCAGCAGCCTTGAATTCGGGATCTGTAAATGATTTTTTACCGGCAAGGGCATCAAGCATAAGACTGAAGTCACCTGTGACTCTCCAGAAAATATTGTCAAAGGTAATACTCAGGGGCCAGCCGTCTTTTCCGTCTGTCACCATAGGGATATAGCCCTTGGCCGCTATCTTGGCACTGGCTGCTTTCAATTCTGCCATGGTTGTGGGAACTTCAACACCGCATTCTTCAAGAATGGCTTTGTTGTAATAGATAACCCAGAGGTCTCCCGAAACAGGAATTCCATAGAGTTTTCCATTGACCATATTGCTTTCCAGGGCTCCGGGCATCCATCCCAGTCCTTCGAAATCTTTCATATCCAGGGGCGCGACCATCTCACTCTCGACAAGAGGATGAAGCAGAGTTGAAAAACTCCAGTACTTCATAATATCGGGAAGCTGACCAGCCGTGGCATAAATCTTAATCTTTTCCTGATAGGGCTGATCCTGATAGCTTTCTACTTCAAATTCTACATTGGGATGCATTTTGATGAATTCAGCATTGATCTCTTCGGCAACAAGGCCCCAGGTGTTTGTTCTGTCGGGAAGGTTGTCACCCATTTTCAATGTAATTGTTTCATCAGCCGCATCACTCTTACCGCCTCCGAACAAGGGTGTCATTATTGTGAAAATAATGAGACAAAATACAATAAATTTGTGTCTGTTCATAGATTTCTCCTTTGAAAAATATAATTGATCTATAATCAGGCTAACATCGAAATTCTCAGAGCAACATGAATCTTATTTCGTATTATTGATCTTTTTTAGGATTATTGATGATATCGATTGGGAGATATACCCGTTACTTTTTTAAAAATCCTTGAAAAATGCTCAACATTCGGATAACCCACAATTTCACAGATTTCGTAGACTCTCAGATTGGTCTCTTCAAGAAGCTTCTTTGCAGAGTCTATACGGGTCTTAGTCAGATAATCCCGAAAGGTCATCCCGCTCTCTTTTTTAAATTGAGCGCTGAGGTGGGTTCTGCTGACTTCAACATAGTGGCTGACCTCTTCCAGAGAGAGTTGAGGAGACGCATAGTTTTTCCGGATGTACGATTGGGCTCGTCTTATCATTCGGCTCTGTCCTACATCCAGGCTTTGCAGATAAGTAAACTGCCCGGGGAGTTCCTCTCTGTTCTCACAAATACAGCTGTATCTTATATCAGGAGAAAGATTCATTGCATCCTTCAGTATTTCAGAGAAATCTTCAGAAAAGGATTGAGCCTGATCGGGTGAAATAAAAAAGAGGGCCTTACCACTGGATAGAAAATGAATTTCACTGGCCCCCCGATCCTTAAGAAACTCCTGGCCTCTCAGCCTTATAATCTGCTTAATCCTCTCATTTTTTCCATCCAGTTCCAATGTGAACTGCCCGATACGGCAGGGGAAGTGAATGGTGTAATCAAGATCTTCAATTAAATGACAATTTAATTCTTTGTTTCTATTGTGCAGAATATCTTCAAGGAGAGCATCGATGATCAATCGCTTTTCCTTGGGATGCAGGTTCTCACTTTTCCTTCCGGCAGCAGCAATCTGTTCTGCGGCGCCCTTGAGTTGTTTCAGTAGTGATATCTCATCCATCTCTGATTTGAGGATATAGTCCAAAGCGCCCAGTTGAAAGGCCGTGCGGACAAACTGGAACTGATTGTCCGCACTGAGTATCAGCACCACCTGCATCAGATCTGATTCCCTCATCCTTTTCAGCATGGAAATTCCATCCATCACCGGCATATGGATATCCAGTAATACAATGTCGGTTTCCGGGTGATCTTTCAGAAACAGGAGTCCTTCTTCCCCATCTGAAGCAGCTCCGATAAATGAAAAACCGTGATTTTCCCAATCCAGAAAGGACTGAATCGAAGCCCGGACGAGGGGTTCATCTTCAACAATTAAAAGATTTATCATACAGGCTCCTGAATGTATTTCAATGGAAGGTTCATCGTTACGGATGCATAAAAACCTTCCAGGCTTTTTATCTTCAATCCATATTCCATTCCGAAATTCAATTGGATCCGGCGATGTACGCTGTTCATCCCCAGGGCTGTAAGGCCTTCATCCTCACCCTGAATCTCAGCCTTTTGCTTTTTAGTATCCATACCAATACCGTTGTCAGTCACCTTTAATACCAGGGTTTCATTCAGTCTGGAAGCCTGAATCAGAATGATTCCTTTTTTTCGCCGCTGTTGGAATCCATGGATAATTGAGTTTTCCACGATGGGCTGAAGGAGCATTTTCCGGAGCAGCGCCGAAGACAATTCTTCGGGAATCGAAAAGCGGAGATCTATAGGGTTACCAAAACGGACCTTCATGATATGAACATAGCTGGTGAGGCTCATTGTCTCGTCCTCGAGACGGTTGCAGTTTCCAATCCCTCTGAAACTGTCATTCACCAGTCTCATAAGAGAGGCTGTCATATTCTTAATATGCTCATCTTTGTTTATTACAGCCATCATCCGGATGGCGTTCAGGGTGTTGCCGATGAAGTGAGGGTTAATCTGATACTGCAAAGCCTGAAGTTCCAATCTGTTCTTTTCCTTTTCATGCTTTTCCTTTTCTTTAGTCAGAAGGCTGACCTGTTCAATCATGCTGTTAAAGGATAGCTGGAGATGTTGTATCTCATCCGGTCCGAACAACCTCATCCTGACTGTGTAGTCCCCCTGTTCAACGAGATCCATCTTCTCGGCCAGATTGTTTATAGGTGTAATGAGGTTATGGAAAAAAAGCATTGTGTAGAGGATGAAAATAAAGATAATCCCGGTCAAAATCAGATTAAAGATGAACCTGATTTTCAGTAAAGGAGATAGAAGGATTTTTCGCTCTGCTGCTTGAATGATATACCAGTCGGCCGAGGGTATTCTCGCAGAAGTCAGTACCCATTTCTTATTCTCCGGTTTCATCTCTTTCTGATACAGGATTTCCTGAGATGTCTCATCTGAACTATTCTTGAGAAGAATATTGCCGTCACGGTCTGTCAGAATAACCTTCCTTTCCTGGGGGTCCATTTTGTGGAGCTGCTTGAGGAGATCTACTCTGAATGCAAAAAGTACTGCGGTCACATTCTCACCGTAGGGCTTTTCTTCCGGATTCACTAGAAGAGACAGAATCGGTTCATTTTTCTCCTGATTCTCTCCGAATAAATGAAACAGGTCATTCTGTATTTTAATGACATTTCCTTTCTGTTCCACTTCAGTATAGGCAAGGCTGTCCAGCTGAATCGTCTCAGGCATTTTGTTCTGAGCAGGGTAGTTTTTAAATTGATAAGGATTCCTGTCCTTTACAAAGATATAGATGGAACCGATTTTATTTGTGTAGAGAAAAAGATTAGAGAGATGAAAATCCAGTTCTTCCTGATAATAGTAAATTTCCTTTGGGGCGGATGCGTCATTATATCCGGAGCAGGCGCGCAGAAAATCGGGATTGTGAACAAGGGCACTGGATAGAATACTGACACCGATAATTTCATTTTCCAGATTCTGTGCGAATTGATGTACGGTTTCGGACATTTTATTTTCCATACTTTCGATCAGATAGCGGCCATAATAATAATTTATAAAAAATCCGAACAGGAAGAATGGGAGCATCACCATGAATGCGAAGGTTAAAAGATAATTCAGGGATAGTTTATGAATTTTAAGACTCAAATCTATAC
>NZ_JAQIBL010000234.1 GCF_027859075.1 Oceanispirochaeta sp.
AAAGAATTCAAACGACCCAGCAACAGCGGGAACATCGTTGTAGAGTCCCTCGGTGAGGGCCGGGCCAGACAGATCCTCTGGGAAAGAAATGTCCCGGATAAAGACTTGCTTTCCACTATTGAAGCGGGAAAATCCGTTCTCCTTTATCATGATCCCCATATCCCGGAAGAGAGATATATCGATACTCTTTCCGATATTGAAGATTTCCTGATTCTGGACGGAACCTGGCAGGAAGCAAGGAAAATCTACAATAAGAGTCCCTATCTGCAAAGCATGAAGATCTTTTCACTGTCGAGTGATAATGAATCCAGATATAACATCAGGCGCAATCAGAAAGAGGGGGGACTGTGCACGGCAGAGTGCGTGATGGAGCTGCTGAAACTGAAAGGTGAGGACCAGGACGCGGAGATACTGAATAACTCATTCTTGAACTTTCTGGAGCGTATGATCAGCCGGGTGATTCTTAAAAAATGACCCGGCTGGACCCGGTGCTTCACTTACCCCTTTATGGCACCGGCAGACATCCCTGCGATGATCTTTCTGTTAAAGAAGATGAAGAGGATGAGAGGGGGAATCGAAATGATCAGCACATCCGCAAAGAGGAGTTGCCAGGAGCTATGAAATTTACTCATAAAATTATAGAGAGTCAGCTGGACAGTCGCGTTTTTTGCTCCTGGGAAGAAGTACAGCGGGTTTACAAAGTCATTGAAAATATTCACAGAGGACAACACAATCACTGTTGCGGTCGTGGGTTTGAGCAATGGAAAGATGATTTGAAAAAACAGACGCACGGGGCCGGCGCCATCCACAATAGCTGCCTCATCAATCTGTCTGGGTATTGTCGCTGTAAATCCTTTGTACAGGAGAGTTGAAAAGGACATAGTCAGGGCGGCTTCGATCATGACCATACTGAACATGGTTTTAAAGATATTCAAAGACATCAGGAGCCAGATGGTCGGGACAATGGCCGGGGGAATAATCAAACCGGCCAGTATCAGAAAGTTGATGACCGGTGTGGCTTTATCAGTTCTTCTCTGGGATACAAATCCAGCCATGGAACAGCTGACAATCAGCACAAGAATAGAGAAGATGGTTATAAGAAAGCTATTTTTAAAGGCAATAAGAACTATCCCTTTGTTTGTGGAAAGGACTTCTGCAATATTCTGGTACAGAAGAAATTCTGCGGGAGCCTTGATATTCATCAAAGATGCTTCCTGAGAGTTTTTTGATGCATTGTTGATGACAAAGTAGAAGGGAATGCCGAAAAGAATGGCAGCCATGATGACTCCGGTTATTTCTGACACTAATCTTTTTGTTTTTGAAATCACAGGTCTACCTCTTTGGAATTAAGAAATTTGTAGACAGGAAAGGCTATGGCCGACACCATGAGAAAGAGGATAACATTCCCCGCTGTAGACAGGCCGTAAAAGCCGCTGCTGTATTGTTTATAAATGATGGAGGAGAGAAGGTCTGTCGTAAATCCGGGTCCGCCTCTCGTCATACTCCACACCAGATCAAAGGTTCTGAGTCCGCCAATCAAGGCCAGGATAATCACTGAATTAATGGCCGGCCTGCTCAAGGGAAGAGTGATGTGCAGGAATTTGGCCATGCTACCGCCCCCGTCGATCTGAAGGGCCTCATAATATTGTTCCGGAATCGACATGATACCGGCGATGAATATGACTGTTGCCACACCCACACCCTTCCAGACATCCACGGCTATAATGGATAACAGGGCAATTTTTACATTCCCCAGCCAGTCCGGTCCATTGAGACCAAGGGTATTGAGGATTGTATTGATGACACCCCTGGTAGGGTGCATCAGGCTGTTGAAAGTAATACCCACAGCAATGGTACTGATGAGGTTCGGGAAAAAGATGATGGCTCTCATAAAGTTTTTGGTACGGATGGGAGAGCATAAATAAACGGCCAGTCCCAGGCCGATCACAACTTTGAGCCCGCAGGTCAGGAAAGCATAGATAAATGTATTTTTAAACCCGATGCTCAGAGAATCTTCTGAAAAAAAAATCTGGAAGTTTTCTAATCCGATAAAGGTCCAGTCTGTGAGGTTCCATCTGGTCAGACTGAAAAAGAAAGAACTCAATGCCGGGATTAAAAAAAATATTAAAAAAATTAGCCCGGCGGGTAGCAGAAAAAAGTAGCTGTAATGACTGTTCTGTTTTTTTGGCATAATTATATC